>DAIDAJ010000009.1 GCA_027310665.1 Sideroxydans sp.
TACAACCGGAAGCGGCTGCACTCGACGCTGGGCTACAAGTCACCGACTCAGTTCTTGAGTGACTGGCTTACCGCTCAGCAAAAGGAAAAACTGGTAGCATGAAACCCACCTCTTGGAAGACGATAAACCGAGGGAAGGTCACTTATCTTCAAATTCTAACGCAACCAGTTTAGTTGCTGTTCGCACATGGAATGTCTCAGACACCTTTGGAAATAATGCATTTTCCTTCTTGGCCAAATTTGGCGTTGCCCAAGTCAAATCTAGTGCTAGCGGGTCAGCAACAATCCCAACAATTTTCTCAGCATCTGACAGCTACACAAAAAGAGGGGTTACGGTTGGTGTGGGTGCGAAATACGACTATGATCAAAATTGGGCACTTCGAATAGACGCAGATTCTTTTGATACAGGCCAATATGCTTATGGCAGGGTTCCAGTTTATTCGGTTGGATTAAGTTACAAATTTTGAAGTCTTCAATTCGCAACATTGGCCCTCAGCAGCCGAACTTCGATCACTTGAATAGAATGCTGTAACGCTGCCGATTATCATCGGCAGCTTCGGGTTCTGCAGACCAACACAGTCCGCTTTCAAGCAATTCAACTTCCAATCCCATGAGCGTGAAGCACGCGAAAGCGATCTCAGCAATCTGAGAGATCGCGTCAGATCATTTCCCAGTTAATACAGTTTGAAAAAAACGACTGTCGTTCACTCCGCCCACTCGGCATCGGTAAACACCCGCGACCTTGTGTGGAACGCCTTGCCTTCCGGCCCTTCCAGCGAAAATGTGCCGCCGCGCCCCTCGATCACGTCGATGATCAGCTGGGTGTGTTTCCAGTATTCGTACTGCGATTTGCTGATGTAAAAAGGACAGCCGCCGATCTCGCCCAGGTATTCGTCGCCCGCCCCTATGGTGATCTCGCCCGGGAGGTAGCAATTGGCGGCGCTGTTGTCGCAGCAGCCGCCCGACTGGTGGAACATCAGGTCACCGTGCTTCTGTTTCAGAAACGCTATCAGTTCGAGTGCAGCCTCTGTCGCGATCACTTTTTCAACCATGACTTTCCTCTCCAAAAAAATACGGGGCGGTTGCCCGCCCCGTGAAAGTCGCCGGTAGGCGGCAAGGGTGAAATCAAGTAGGGTGCGCTTGCGCACCAAGCGTCTTATGCGCATCGATGAGCTGGTGCGCAAGCGCACCCTACAAATAACCAAATCATTCGTCACACCGGCGAATAACCAGCGACTTGGTTGGCTTTTTTGACAACCTAGTCGAATGGCTAGTAGTCGCATCAGGCCGGCGTCCAGTTGATTAAAACACTGGATTCCGGCCTGCGCCGGAATGACGAAATCATTTATGTGAGGCAAGCTCCACTTAGAAGAATCCGAGCTTCTGCTCGCTGTAGCTCACCAGCAGGTTCTTGGTTTGCTGGTAGTGGTCGAGCATCATCTTGTGCGTTTCGCGTCCGATACCGGATTCCTTGTAGCCGCCGAATGCCGCACCGGCTGCGTAGTCATGGTAGCAGTTGGTCCACACACGACCGGCCTTGATGGCACGACCCATGCGGTAAGCGACGTTGCCGTTGCGGCTCCAGACGCCAGCGCCCAGACCGTACAAGGTGTCGTTGGCGATAGCGAGTGCTTCTGCTTCGTCCTTGAAGGTGGTCACGGCCAGTACCGGTCCGAAGATTTCTTCCTGGAAGATGCGCATCTTGTTGTGGCCTTTGAACAACGTCGGCTGCACGTAATAGCCGCCTTCCAGATCGCCGCCCAAGTGAGCTTGTCCGCCACCAGCCAGCACTTTGGCGCCTTCCTGCTTGCCGAGGTCGAGGTAAGACAAGATTTTTGTCAGTTGCTCCTTGGATGCCTGGGCACCCATCATGGTGTCGCTATCGAGCGGATTGCCCTGCTTGATCGCGGCAACACGCTTCAGCACGCGGTCCATGAACTTGTCGTAGATGGATTCGTGGATCAGTGCGCGCGACGGGCAGGTGCACACTTCGCCCTGGTTGAAGGCGAACAGCACGAGACCTTCGATCGCCTTGTCCAGGAAGCCGTCATCCTTGTCCATGACATCGGCAAAGAAAATGTTGGGCGACTTGCCGCCCAGTTCCAGCGTGGCCGGAATCAGGTTGTTCGCGGCGGCCTGGGCGATGACGCGACCCGTGGTGGTGGAACCGGTGAAGGCGATCTTGGCGATGCGCTTGCTGGTTGCGAGCGGCATGCCGGCTTCGCGGCCAAAACCGTTGACGATATTCAGCACGCCGGGCGGCAGAAGGTCGGCGATCAGGTCGGCCAGGATCAGGATGCTGATCGGCGTGGACTCGGCGGGTTTCAGCACCACGCAGTTGCCTGCACCGATGGCAGGCGCCAGTTTCCACGCTGCCATCAGGATGGGGAAGTTCCACGGGATGATCTGGCCGACCACGCCCAGCGGTTCGTGGTAGTGATAGGCAATCGTCGTTTCGTTGATTTCCGACAAGCTGCCTTCCTGTGCACGTAAACAGCCGGCGAAATAACGGAAGTGATCAATGGTCAAAGGAATGTCGGCATTCAGCGTCTCGCGGATCGCCTTGCCATTGTCCACGGTTTCAGCGTAAGCCAGTAGTTCCAGGTTGGCTTCGATACGATCAGCGATCTTCAGCAGGATGTTGGAGCGCTCGGTGATCGAAGTCTTCCCCCACTTGTCGGCAGCGGCGTGTGCTGCGTCGAGCGCCAGCTCGATGTCCTCTGCCCCGGAACGCGCCGCCTTGGTATAGGGCTTGCCGGTGATCGGGGTGATGACGTCAAAATATTGGCCTTTGGCCGGGGCGACCCACTTGCCGCCGATGAAGTTGTCATATTGTTTCTTGAAAGCAATCTTGGCACCGGCGGTGCCTGGGGCTGAGTAAATCATATGTTTCTCCTCTATATTTCGTGTGTATTGACGATGGATTAGGATCGTTGCCGATACGATGTTGCAATCCTTATGTCTCAAGTAACGTGCCAAGGCCGGCAGGCCTGTTAGCTCGTTGATTCAAAGCAATTTACAGTAGGCAGCAGGCGACACCCTGTTTGCCGGGCAACGTTCCAAACTACGACACTTGTAACAAAATGGAACAGTCAGGCAAATTTCATCTGCGCAGCTATTGCACTACGTCGCCATCCTTTTATACTTGCCTAAAAAAAGGGCAGCAAAAATATAAAGCAATACACCGTCGGGAGAGACAAACATGCAATCGACACCGTCTGCATCGGTTTTGCGTCAGGCACGTTCGCACTTGCTGGAACATGGCGACTGCCTGCCCGGCACAATTGACGAACGCGTTGCCCGCTCCTGGCGGCGCAGCCTGGACGCGGGCCTGCTGCCCACTGGCCGGTTGGCAGACCGCGAACATTCCAGCGGCGGCAACCTGCGCCATGCGCTGGCGTGCAATCATGATCTGCTCGCACATTCGCGCCCTGTCATGGAGTATCTTTTCGAGCAGGTGCGGCATAGCCACAGCATGGTCATCCTGGCCGACAACCGGGCCACGCTGATGCACACCATGGGCGATGTCGACTTCCTGACCAAGGCCGAGCGTGTGGCCTTGTCCACCGGTTCCTCCTGGCAGGAACAGCACCGCGGCACCAATGCCATCGGCACGGCGCTGGCAGAAGCCTGCAGCGTCGAGATACACGGCGCGGAACATTTTCTGGAACGCAACGGTTTCCTCACCTGCGCCGCGGCACCGATCATGTCTGCGGCAGGCGAACTGATGGGCGTCATCGACATTTCCGGCGACCAGCGCAGCCGGCACCCGCACACGCTGGGCCTGGTCAGCATGGCCGCGCGCATGATCGAGAACCGTCTCGTCATCGCCGCCTGCCGCCAACACATTCGCCTGCATCTGCACACCCACCCGGAAGGCATCGGTTCTGTAGCAGAAGGCATCGTTGCCCTTTCCGAGGACGGCTGGATCGTCGGTGCCAACCGCACTGGCCTCGCCATGCTCCGCCTCACCCCCGCCGACCTGAGCACTACGCCGCTTAGCCGCTGCATGGATGTACGCTTCGAGGAATTGCTTGCACGCCACAAGCGCCACCCGGATCAGCCGACCCAGGTACGTCTGCACGACGGCAACATGCTCTTTGTCCACGTGTATGCCGAACAGGCAGCGCTCACGATAACTCCCCCTGCCACCGGTACAATCGCCGCCCCGAACGATGCGCTTTCCCGTCTCGATACAGGCGACCTTCGCTGGCGCGCCGCCGCTGAAAAGGCCAGGCGCATCGTCGGGAAACCAATTCCTCTGCTGATCCACGGCGAATCCGGCGTGGGCAAGGAACTCTTCGCGCGTGCGGTGCACGACAGCGGTCCGAGGGCCGAAGGACCTTTTGTAGCGATCAACTGCGCCGCGTTACCGGAGAACCTGATCGAATCAGAATTGTTCGGCTATTCCCCGGGTGCCTTTACCGGAGCAAAACGCGAGGGTTATATTGGAAGATTGCGCGAAGCGCATGGCGGAACGCTGTTCCTGGATGAGATCGGCGACATGCCGTTGTCCATGCAGACCCGTTTGTTGCGCGTGCTGCAGGAACGGCAAGTTTCCCCGCTCGGCGGCGGACGGGCGATCGATGTCGATTTCGCATTGATCTGTGCGACACACTGCAAGCTGCGTGAAGCGGCAGATCGGGGGATCTTCCGTAGCGACCTGTATTACCGAATCAATGGCCTCACCGTTACCCTGCCCGCATTGCGCGAACGCAGCGATTTCCAGGCGCTCACCGAGCGAATGCTTGCCTGTCTCAACCCGGAACGGGACATCTATCTTGCGCCCGACCTGCTCTCGCAACTGAGCCGCCATCCATGGCCCGGCAACCTCCGCCAGTACTCGAACGTGCTGCGCACGGCCTGCGCCATGCTCGAACAGCACGAGGACCTGATCGACTGGCGGCACTTGTCCGACGACCTGATCGAAGAACTCACCGCCATCCCAAAATCCGTTGCGTTGTCCAACACTGAAGCTCCATCGCAAAATCTCGACGAAATTTCCCGTTCCGCCATCCGTCAGGCACTTGAATGCAGCAGCGGCAATATTTCGGAAGCAGCGCGGCGTCTTGGCATCAGCCGTCAAACGCTATACCGCAAACTGAATACCTGATGTGTTACCGTGGGCCTTCGCACATGACAGATCGATCCTTGGCTAATCCGCACGCATGATTGACCGCTTTTCACTTGTTCCTATGCGCACAGGAAGTATCCCCTCCTCCCAGCCCTCTTATTGAGGTTTCCATAATTGGCGACATCGCACGAAACCTGCTGCCTCGTCATTCCGGCGAAGGCCGGAATCCAGTTCGTCAAGCAGTACCGCGCAGCGGACAAAACCATATTGGGTGTTGTCCCACTGCGTGGGGTTATGTCAACTGTCTGGATTCCGGCCTTCGCCGGAATGACGGAGGTTCGCAAGATTTGTGTAATGAATTACAGCAAGGTTAATAATACTTGACGAAATTAGTTGACAGATATAATTTACCAATCGGTTAATTAATAATCGGGTATCTTGAAAATGCCAGTCGACCGTCTCAGCAGCACTTTCGCGGCACTCGCCGACCCAACCCGCCGTGCGATTCTTGCGCGTCTAGCGCAGGGTGAGACATCCGTCGCCGAACTGGCCGCCCCCTTCTCAATCAGCCCGCCCGCCGTCACCAAGCATCTCAAGGTATTGCAGCGTGCCGGGCTTATCACCCAAGGCCGCCAGGCGCAATGGCGCCCGTGCAAGCTGGAAGCCGCACCGTTGCAAGAAGCAGCCAGCTTCATCGAGCAGTACCGCCAGTTCTGGGAACAGAGCTTCGACCGTCTGGACAGCTATCTGCAGGAACTGCAAAAACAGGAACAGGACAAGAAGGCCGTTCGCAAGAAAAAGACAAACCCCTGACCCAAGGAGAATGGACATGGACGCAACCGTGAATACCGCCGCAAACCAGGAAGAATTCGTCATCTCGCGTATCTTCAACGCCCCCTGCAAGCAAGTATGGATGGCCTGGACGGAACGCGAGCAACTGATGCAGTGGTTCGGCCCGCAGGGCTGCACCCTCTCCCACGCCGCGCTCGACCTGCGGGTCGGCGGTACCTTCCACTATGCGATGCGTATGCCCGACGGGCACGAGATGTGGGGGAAGTGGACGTTTCGCGAGATCGATGTCCCCAGGAAGCTGGTATTGATCAATTCGTTCTCCGATGCACAAGGCGGCATCACGCGTCATCCCTTGTCGGCCGATTGGCCGCTGGAGATGCTGTCGACCACGACATTCGAGGCACTGGGTGACAAGACCAGGCTCACCCTGCGCTGGTCCCCCTGGAACGCGACCGGGCAGGAGCGGAAGACCTTTGCCGAGGCAACGGGCAGCATGGAGCAAGGCTGGAACGGCACGTTTGCGCAACTTGAGGCGTATCTGGAAAAGCAAGGTCCGAACATGGCGGACAGGGAGATCGTCATCAGCCGGGTGTTCAATGCCCCGCGCGAGCTGGTATGGGAGGTGTGGACCAATCCGGAGCATGTGGTGCACTGGTGGGGCCCGAACGGCTTCACCACGACCATCAAGCAAATGGATTTCCGCGTGGGCGGCGTGTGGAAACATGTGATGCACGGCCCGGACGGCACCGACTATCCCAACAGCAGCGTATTCAAGGAGATCGTCAAACCGGAACGCATCGTCTTTGCTCACGGTGGTGGCAGGGAGGACGGTCCGGGTGCGCATTTCATGGCGACATGGACCTTCGAGGCCATGGACACGCAGACGCGCGTGACCTTGCGTCTGGTGTTTGATTCCCCGGCCGATCGCGAGCTCGTTGTCAGGGAGTTTGGCGCCATCGAGGGCGGCAAGCAGACACTGGCGCGCCTCGATGCCTATCTGGCAAAGACGCATTCCCTGCACAGGAAAGGGAACATCACGCAGATCCAACCCTATCTGTTTTTCGACGGACGCTGCGACGAGGCCATCGAGTTCTACTGCAGTGCGCTCGGGGCAGAAGTGACGATGCTCATGCGCTTCAAGGACAGCCCGGAACCTCCGCGACCCGGCACGATCCCGCCCGGCTCGGAAAACAAGGTGATGCATGCAAGCTTGCGCATCGGCGATGCCACGGTCATGGCTTCAGACGGCATGTGCCTGGGAAAGCCGTCATTCCAGGGCGTCTCGCTCTCGCTCACGGTGCAAGGCGATGCTGAAGCCGAGCGCCTGTATGCCGCGCTGGCCGACGGGGGACAGGTGCAGATGCCAATGACCAGCACCTTCTTTTCCTCGCGCTTCGGCATGGTTGCCGATCGCTTCGGCGTGTCCTGGATGATCATGGCCGGACAATGACTTCCTCGCCCGACCATCCAGAACACGGAGACATGATGTCCGCGAAAACCATCGAGAACCCGGAATCGCATGAACTGCTTATCACGCGAACCTTCGACGCGCCGCAATGGCTGGTATGGCAGGCATGGACCGCCCCCAGACACATCATGCAATGGTGGGGACCGGCAGGCTTCAATAACGAAACCTGCGAAAGCGACCTGAGGGTGGGCGGGCGCTTCCGCCTTGAGATGCGGGCGCCGGACGGCAATGTGTATCCCTGCATCGGCACGTTCCTCGAGATCGTCGTATCGGAGCGCATCGTGTACGAGGGCGAAGCGGCGGATGGTCATCCGTGCGGGGCAGGCATCCCGCCGCGCGCCACAGTGACTGTCAGTTTTGCGGAACAGGCTGGCAAGACACGCCTGACCCTGCATACGCGCTTTGCCAGCGAGGAACGCAAACAGGCCGCAGCGGACGCCCGCTTTGTCGTCAGTTGGAACGAAGCTCTGGACCGCCTGGCGGAAGCCTTGCGTGCTTAGCAACGGCAACTCCATTCCACCACCGAATCACAAGGAGAAGAACATGAGCAAGGTGAGAGTCGCAAGCTTTTCGATTTCGCTGGATGGCTATGGTGCGGGACCGGACCAGGACATCAATAATCCCTTGGGTGTGGGCGGGATGGAACTGCATCAATGGGCAATGCCGACCAGAACCTTCCAGAAAAACGTACTGGGTGCGGAGGGCGGCACAACGGGGATGGACGACGATTTTGCCGCGCGCGGTTTCAGCAACGTGGGCGCCTGGATACTGGGCCGCAACATGTTCGGGCCGATACGCGGCCCCTGGCCGGACATGGACTGGAAAGGCTGGTGGGGAGACAACCCGCCGTATCACGTGCCGGTTTTCGTGCTGACGCATCACGCGCGTCCATCCATCGCGATGGATGGAGGCACTGTTTTTCACTTCGTCACCGGTGGCATACGCGAGGCACTGGATCGGGCGCGGGAGGCCGCGGCAGGAAAGGATGTGCGCATAGGCGGAGGCCCGGACACCATTCGGCAATATCTGGCGGCAGGCCTGGTAGACGAGCTGCACATTGCCATTGCACCGGCGCTGCTGGGCAAGGGAGAACCCCTGTTTGCCGGACTGGACATGCGCGCGCTGGGCTACGAATGTGTCCAGTTTGTTTCCACAGAAAAAGCAGCCCACGTCGTACTGCAGAATACTCGCAAACAAGCAGTGAAATAGAACAGGAGGATCGATCATGACAACCAACACCATACAACTGCACCGGGTGCTCAAGACCGCGCCCGAAAAGATCTATCGCGCATTCCTAGACGCCGATGCGACCGCCAAATGGCTCCCCCCGTATGGCTTCACCTGCAAGGTTCACCAGCTGGAAGCAAGGGTCGGCGGCAGTTACAAAATGTCGTTCACCAATTTCTCTACCGGTCACGGCCATTCTTTTGGCGGGAAGTATCTGGAACTGGTTCCGAACGAACGCATCTGCCACACGGACCAGTTCGACGATCCCAACTTGCCCGGGGAGATGAAGACGACCATCACGCTCAGGCAGGTCTCGTGCGGAACCGAACTGAACGTCGTGCAGGAAGGCGTGCCCGAAATGATTCCGGCGGAAGCCTGTTACCTCGGCTGGCAGGAATCGCTCACGCAGCTCGCACAGCTGGTGGAACCGGACATTCCGGATTAAGCATGACATCAAGATGTACGGACAACTCACCAGCCAAAGGCCGGCTCTGCCCTTCCCGCGGACAACGACAGGTCGCGGAATCAACCTGCGGCCTGCCGGGATTCAGCCGATTACCACGTCTTGCGATTCGAAAAATCGTATCGCATTCCGCCCCGATCCCTTGGCCTGAAGCATTGCCGTGTTGGCCTGCCTGATCAAATCATCCGCCGACTCGCTGTTGCCGCAAATGATCCGCACGCCGATACTGGCTGTGCTCATATGCGTTTCGTCTTTGAGACGATAAGGCGCCGAAAGGCTTGTGCGTATATTCCCGGCAATTTCCGCAGCAAGTCTTGTGGCATCGCTGTTGTCCGCGCACCCGACATCTTCGATCAGCACCGCAAATTCGTCGCTGCTGATGCGCGCCACCGTATCCACTTCCCGTACGCACGAATTTATCCGATGAGCCACTTCGATCAACAACATGTCTCCATATCCCGGCCCGAGACTTTCGTTGATCGCCTTGAACTTGTCCAGATCGATATACATCAATGCGCCGCAATTCTGGCGGTTCTTGCCGGCTGCGAGCGCATGCTCAAGCCGGTCGTTTAACAGGCGGCGGTTAGGCAAGCTGGTCAACAGATCGTAATTGGCCTGCCAAAAGATCAGTTCGTCCTTTTGCTTCTTTTCGGTAACGTCGGTGAATTGCGCGACATGACGGTACACGCTGCCGTCCGAGCGACGCACGACCGTGATTCGAGCCAGCTTGGCGCGAATTTCCCCGTTTTTGCCTTTGTCCCACATCTCGCCCTGCCAATATCCTTCATTCAGAATCGTCTGCCACATTTGCCTGTAGAATTCCTGGTCATGCAACCCGGATTGCATCATTCTGGGGTTCTTGCCGATCACGTCGTTCAGGGTAAATCCGGTGATGCGGGTAAAGGCCGGATTGACGTCCACGATCAGATTGTTCTCGTCAGTCACGACGATCGCATCGGCGTTCGACTGATATATCGCAGCCGACAACTTCATCGTTTTCTCGGAATCGGATAATGCCTCGGCCATCTTGTTGAACGCCATGCCGAGTTTTCCGATCTCGTCCTGACAGCCTTGCTTCAACTCAACCGGGACAAACCGCTCCATGCTGCCGCTGAATTGCATCGACTCCATCGCGGATTGAAGTTTCACCAGTGGCTGCATAAAACGGCGGATCAGCCAATTGATCAATATGAACAGCAAGACTTGAAGCAATATATGGCCCAGTATCAACATATTCTTGATGTGCCTGATATTGCCCAGTTCGCTTGTCATGTCTATGGTGATGCTTGCCGCACCATTGACAGAGCCCGCCGGCACGTGATGGCAGGTCAGACAGTTGGTACCGCGATAATCGGCGTTTGCAATGAAGGGCACCACCGCCCGCACGGTGAATTTGCCTCCACCTTCGCTTAACATGAACTGGGATTTTCGCGACTCTATCGCGCGACGATCCATGTCGTCCCGGGCTTGCTCCTCCGGCAGGCCCGGGCCAAATTGATCCTGCACCTGCCGGGAGCGAATGATGCGCAGATCATTGACATTCTCCGATGCCCCCATCTTTCTGATGAAAAGGCGGCGATTCTCCGGATTGGAAATCATGCCGGTGACCATCAGCATGTTCATGCCATTGATGACGCCATCCGCTGAAATCTCCGCGCGTCTTTCGGCTTCCTCCACGACCCCTTCGTTGACCAGTCTCATGATCCAGAAGTGCGCAAGAAACAGCACAACGACGAGCATTCCCTGGATCAGGATGCTCAGTTTTGTTCCAATCCCGAGTGACCTCCACCAGCTATTCAAGACTCATGCTCCATTGATATATCGCGATATGCGGACTGTAAAGACAAGTGCGGCCGCACCCATGCCGGGATCGGCCGAATACGGCTGCTGCCTTTTTTCGGCAACGCACACGCTCGTCAGCAGAAGGCACTGCTATTCCGGATAGAAATTGGGTGAATATTTTTGAAGGATAGGCTTCATCAGCATGTCTTCACGGATGACATGATTCATTAACCAGTCACGCATGAAGTTGGTGAAATGATGGACGGCTCCCGATGGATATTCCAATCCCATCGCGTCAATCTCGCCCCCGAGTTGATCAAGTTGCCTGAGTAACTCATCGTGAGACTGATTCACCTGCGGTGCCTGCCTGTATCCGATCGCATGGGCAATTTTTTCTTCCCTGTCGAAATGCGCCCGGGAATATCGTGACAGCGCATCGAATGCCGCCGCGATCTCGCCGCGATTCCTTGTACCAACGCTATGTTCAACCCTGTTGATGGTTTCAATCAGAAACTTGTGGTCGGAATCAATCACGTTATTTCCGACGCTCAACTGATCACACCATGACAAGCTCATTTGTGCCCCCAAACGACCCATCAATACCATTTGATGATTAAGGTCATGGTAGCGCCGGCGTCGTCAAGCGAGCGTTAATTTTAGGTCAAGTGATAGTTAAATCGCATTGACACAACCGATGAGTTTGCGACGAGATTTTTTTGATTTGGATCGAGGCAGGTGATGGCCAAAGATGCGGCATACATCCGGCAGACTTGCGGATGAGTTATATGCATGACGAGCATCTAGGATGAATCCCGGCCAACATCCTCATTTGTTCCAATTATGGAACACGCCATCCCGTATTAACCGCTTTATCTTTCCCGGCATGCAACCTAACATGCAGGCGCTTTCTTTCCGGCGAGCCCGGAATTGAAAACCAAATGGGGCAGCGCCGTTCCGCTGCAGTTGAAAAATGGGCCTCGATACCCGGCACCCAAAGTGCCTTGATAACGCGGCCACAGCAACCAAAGGAATCAAACATGTCCGAAAAGAAACCCCATATCGCCCAGAAGTCACCCTATGCCGTCGCAGTTGAGGCCGGCAAGAGCTACTGGTATTGCACCTGCGGAAAAAGCGCCGGGCAGCCCTTTTGCGATGGCAGCCACAAGGGCAGCGAGTTCACACCCAGGGAATACAAGGCCGAAAAATCGGAGACTGTCTACTTCTGCGGCTGCAAGCACAGCGGGAACGGCATGACTTGCGACGGCACCCACCAGAAGCTGTAATCCCGGAAGATGTGATCTAAAGAGGGGGCTGCGGAGTTTGCGGCGCCCTCATTCAACCTCCCCGTCCACGTAGAACCATCTCCCGTTTTCGAATACGAATCGGCTGACTTCATGCAGCCGGTAGGCGCGCCCGTTCATTTTGTAGCGGGCCACGAATTCGACCCTGGCGTGTTCCGCATCCGTTTGCTCATGACGTTTGACCTGCAGGCCGATCCATTGGGTGGGTATGTCTTCTGCCAGACCCAATGCAGATGGCCGGGTGGAAGAATGCCAGGTCGCGAGCAGGTAGTCTTCGCGCGGCAGCGTGTAGGCGGCATAGCGCGAGCGCATCAGCGCTTCGGCAGTGGGTGCAGGTTCGTTTCCGTCGATGTAGCGGGCGCAGCAATCTGAAAAATCCTTGTTGCTGCCGCATGGGCACAGGATGGATGAGCTATTCATGTTCGTGTCGTCAACTGATACTTGATCCGTTCGGGCTTGAGTATTGAACCGGGCACGGGGAACCGTACGCGGCCCAATACATGGAAAATCCCGGATGAAGTCTACCATTGCGAGGATTCCACGCGAGCGTCGCGCTCAAGCATTTTGCGCATCTTGCTGCCGGGTGCGTACCGCCCGGCGTGATCTAAGCGGATGCCCGCGGATCGACTCAACCATTGGGCTCAACGTTTACCACAACATCCAATTCGGAAACATTCGGTAGCCGCAAAAAAAGGCCCAGTCGGGGGGACCGGCCGGGCCTTAGTACATCAGGTGCTCATCAGGGGGAGGAGAGAAACACCCGCGTGCATCTTCTACCCGCATGCCGATCCGTTCTGTGCGTTAGCACACTTAAAGTCAAAAAATAGAATACGCCCGAATTCGGAGTAGCATAGGCCCGTTCCCGCATAAGCAAGGATATTCTGTGACAATCAGGAAAGTCGTGAGGCATCCAAAAACCCCTCCCGTCGAGGCCAAACCGGCACCCGTAAAAGCCAGAAAAATAGATACCGGCTTCCACGTCGTTGGCATCGGTGCCTCGGCGGGCGGGCTGGAAGCGTTTGAGCAGTTCTTTCGCAGCATTCCTCCGGACAGCGGCATGGCTTTCGTGCTGGTATCGCATCTTGACCCCGATCACGACAGCATGCTTACCGAGATCTTGCAGCGCACCACCAGCATGCCAGTGGTCGAGGCTCAGGACCATGTGAAAGTAGAACCGAATTGCGTGTATGTGCTGCCGCCCAATCGCGAAATGGCCATCTTCCATCGCAATCTGCAGCTCAGCACACCGGAAATGCCGCGTGGACAACGCATGGTCATCGATTCCTTCCTGCGTTCGCTGGCGGAAGATCAGGGCGAAAAAGCCGTCGGCATCATCCTCTCGGGTACAGGTACCGATGGCACGCTGGGACTGCGCGCCATTCAAGGCGCAGGCGGTATCACGCTGGTGCAGGATCCAGCCACCGCGAAATACGACGGCATGCCGGTCAGCGCGATTCAGGCCGGTTACGCTTCCTATACATTGCCGGTGGAAAAAATGCCGGCGCAGTTGCTGAATAACAGGCTCAAGCTGTCTGCCGCCAACGAAGCAGCGCCTTCTCCGGCGGCTGAAAATAGCCTGAGCCGGATCCTGATGCTGTTGCGCTCAGGCACCGGAAACGACTTCTCGCTGTACAAGAAAAGTACCATAGGCCGCCGCATCGAGCGACGCATGTCGCAACACAACATCGACGACATGGATACTTACGCGCGCTACCTCAAGGAACACCCGCCCGAAGTCCAGTCGCTGTTCAAGGAGCTGCTGATCAACGTCACCAGCTTCTTCCGCGACCCGGAGGCGTTCGTAGTGCTCAAGCAAAACATTCTGCCGGAACTGCTCAAAAACAAGCCGGAACACTATGTGTTCCGCGTCTGGGTGGCAGGTTGCGCCACCGGCGAAGAAGCCTATTCCATCGCCATACTTCTGCATGAACTCATGGGCGAGAATGAATTCGATTTCAAGACGCAGATCTACAGCACCGACCTCGACGACGATGCCATCGCCGTCGCGCGCGCCGGCGTCTATCCGCCCAACATCGCCCAGGATGTCACACCGGAAAGGCTGCGCCGCTTCTTCGTCAAGGAAGACGCGGGTTACCGGGTAAAAAAGGAGATCCGCGAGATGGTGGTTTTCGCCACCCAGAACATCATCAAGGATCCTCCGTTCACCAAGCTGGACCTGCTCAGTTGCCGCAATCTGATGATCTATCTGGAGCCGGAGCTGCAAAACCGTGTCATTCCCGCGTTTCACTACGCGTTGAAGCCCGGAGGCGTGCTGTTCCTCTCCCCCTCGGAAAGCATCGGCAACCATGTCGAACTTTTCACGGCGCTCAACCGAAAATGGAAGTTCTACCAGACCACGCCCTCGATCGCTTCCACCCGCACAGTGATGTCCAGCGGACTGTCCTGGACCAAAGATAACCCGACCAAAGGTCCTGATGACGTGACGACCCAGATCAAAGAAACCGACTTCGCCGAATTGACCCGGCGCGCACTGCTGCAGTCCTATGCCCCGGCTTCGGTGGTGATCAACACAAAAGGCGACATATTGTTCGTGCATGGCGACACCGGGAAATACCTGCGTCCCGCACCCGGCCAGGCCACGCTCAACGTGATCGAGATGGCGCGCGAGGGATTGCAGCTGGAATTGCGTACCGCCATTCAGGCGACGATCGACAAAGGAATCCCCACCCTGAACAGGGAAGCCACATTTGGAAGCGACGGCAACATACTCAGAGTGAGCTTCAGCGTGCGGCTCCTGCCCTTTGCAGACATCGGCCGGGGATTACTGCTGGTGAGTTTCCAGGACGTGATGAACGCAAAGCCGGAAAAGGCAGCCGCTGAATCATCCGCAATGACGGGCAAGTCCGCACGCGGCAAGCGCGCTGCCGTATCGGCAGAGCAACTCCACATCGAAGAACTGGAACGCGACCTGACTTACACCAAAGAGAACCTGCATGCCACCATCGAGGAACAACAGGCCTCCAACGAGGAGCTCAAGTCCGCCAACGAGGAGATGCAGTCCACCAATGAAGAACTGCAGTCCACCAATGAAGAGCTGGAGACTTCCAAGGAAGAACTGCAATCCGTCAATGAAGAACTGGTGACGGTCAACGCCGAGCTGCAAAACAAGATCGAGCAACTGGCCGGCATGCAGAACGACATGAAGAACCTGCTCGACAATATCAACGTCGGCACGGTATTCCTCAACGACACGTTGAATATCAAGCGCTTCACGCGCGAGGCGGTGCAGGTCTATCGCCTCGTTTCCTCGGACGTGGGCCGCCCGCTGGGCGACATCAAATCGAACATCAAGGATGATGACCTGCTGGCCGATGCACAGGCTGTGCTCGATACACTGGTGCCGCGCGAACGCGAAGTGAGCACCGCGTCCGGTGCCTGGTATCAGGCACGCATCCAGCCCTACCGCACGCTGGACAACGTGATCGACGGCGTGGTGCTGACTTTTACCGACATCACCAAACGCATGCTGGCCGAAACCGCAACGAAGGACGCGCGCGAATTATCCGAAAGCATCGTGAACACGGTGCACGAACCGCTCATCGTGCTGGATGGCACATGCAGGATCATCCTGGCCAGCAGCTCGTTCTACGACAGCTTCAAGGTCTCGCCGCAAGACACGGTAGGCCGCCAACTGTACGAACTGGGCAACCGCCAGTGGGACATTCCCAAACTCAGGGAGCTGCTGGAATCCCTGTTGCCGGGCAACCAGGTAATCGAAGGCTTCGAAGTCGAGCATGACTTCCCGGTCATCGGGAAGCGCAAGATGCTGCTCAACGCGCGGCGCATCACCGGCAAGGCGGAAGGAACTCCCTTGATCCTGCTGGCGATAGAAGAAGTCAAATAAACAGGCAACAACCCGGCTTTAAGGACGCACTATGGACGACAAGACAAAAATACCGGATTCCCTGCGCTCAGAAGCCGAGTCGCGCATCGAGAAAGAGCAGATGGTGCTCGTGAATCCGCAACCGGGAGAGGAACTGCTGCATAAACTCCTGCATGAACTGCAAGTGCACCAGGTCGAGCTGCAAATGCAGAACGATGCCCTGCGCCAGGCAGAGATCGCCATGGAAGAGTCCCGCGACCGCTACGCGGATCTCTATGACTTCGCACCCATCGGCTATCTCACCCTCAGCCGAGAAGGCATGATCAACGAGATCAACCTCACAGCCGCCGATATGCTGGGCGTGGTGCGAGGCAAACTGATCAAGCGCCGCTTTTCGCAATTTGTCGCCGAGGCAGACCGTGAGCGCTGGTATCTGCATTTTGGCAGCGTGCTGAAACACGACCAGAGACAGCGGTGCGAACTGGTGTTTCAGCGCGAGGATGGTTCGCACTTTAACGCCCAACTGGATTCGCTGAAGGTGCGCAATGCGCTTGGCACCGAGGAGCTTGAGCAGGCACCCGGCCTGCACGCCAAAGACGGAGCATTCTCGGTGCGCATCGCCGTTACCGACATCACCGAGCGGGTGCAGGCCGAAACCGCGGTTACGGAAGCACGCGAATTCGCCGAAAGTATCGTGGATACGGTGCGCGAGCCTCTTATCGTGCTGGATGACGCCCTCAAGGTCGTTTCCGTCAGCCGCTCGTTCTACCAGAAATTCCATGTCGTGCCGGAAGATACCGTGGGCCGCCAGATCTATGAATTGGGCAAGCACCAGTGGGATATTCCAAAACTGAGGGAAATGCTGGAAACCATACTGCCGCACGACCGGGTTCTCGAAGACTTCGAAGTCGTGCATGATTTCCCGGGCATCGGAAAGCGCAGGATGCTGCTCAATGCCAGACGCCTCGTCTGCAGGACAGGCCGGACACAATTGATCCTGCTTGCGATGGAGGATGCCACTGAACGAGGGTAGGTTTCAGGCGAGTCAGGCCGGATGGAGGGGCGACGCACTGAACTCATCCCGCAACCGTTGTACGTGCGGTAGCGCACATAACCGCACCTGATAGCATGCTATACAAGCATATGTAGCTGAGCCTTTGCAGTATTTCGTTTCTATATTTCCGTTGCATTATCGGTTTTACCCATCAGCTGCACGCTCCGGAGACAAGAAAATGGTTGCCAAGATGCCCACACAGCAAACACCCTGGCAGAACCATCTTCTCGCCTCGCTGCCGAAGGAGACATTCGAACGCATCGCCCCCCATCTGGAATTGGTCTCAATGCCGCTCGGCGAAGTCCTCTATGAATCCGGCGACCAGCTGCATCATGTCTATTTCCCGACGACCGCCATCGTGTCACTGCACTACGTCATGGAAAATGGCGCCTCTGCAGAAATCTCGGGCGTGGGCAATGAAGGTGTCGTCGGAATCTCCCTTTTCATGGGCGGCAATACCACGCCCAGCCGTGCCGCAGTGTGCACCGGCGGTTATGGCTACCGCCTCAAAGCCCAGGTGATGATGGAAGAATTCAATCGGGCGGGACCGATGATGAAACTGATGCTGCGTTATACCCAGGCATTGATCACGCAAATGTCGCAAACCGCAGTCTGCAACCGCCACCATTCGATGGAACAGCAAATGTGCCGCTGGCTATTGCAGACGCTGGACCGCTTGCCATCGCAGGAATTGATCATGACACAGGAACTGATTGCCAGCATGCTCGGCGTCCGGCGCGAAGGGATCACGGAAACTGCCGGCGACCTGCAGCGCGCCGGTTTGATCAGTTACCGCCGCGGACACATCACCGTACTGAGCCGTGCAGGATTGGAAAAGCATTCATGTGAATGCTACGACGTGGTCAGGAAAGAGTTCCATCGTTTGCTGAAGGAGGCATAACGCCATGGTTGAAGAAATACACATTCCCGATAGCCGCAACCCGTCTTCCGCTTCGGCGGAAGGCATGACAGAGATTCGAAGGCAGGAAACATTGCTCAAAACCGGTGCTCTGCAAAATGCGATCCTGAACAGTGCGAACTTTTCCAGCATCGCCACCGACGAAAAGGGCGTCATTCAGATATTCAATATCGGGGCCGAACGCATGCTGGGGTACAAGGCAGCCGATGTGCTGAACAAGATTACCCCCGCCGACATCTCCGATCCCCGGGAAGTGATCGCGCGCGCCAAGGCATTGAGCGCAGAGCTCGGAACGACGATCACACCCGGCTTCGAGGCACTGGTGTTCAAGGCCTCCCGCGGCATCGAGGATATTTACGAATTGACCTACATTCGCAAGGACGGCGCACGTCTTCCGGCCATCGTGTCGGTCACCGCCCTGCGCGATGCCCGGGATTTCATCATCGGATATCTGCTGATCGGCACCGACAACACTGCGCGCAAACAGATCGAAGCCGAGCGGCAACAGTTGCTCGACGTCCAGGAACAGACAAACAAGAAATTGCAGCAAACCAATCTCATCTTGCAGATCAGCGAAGAAAGACTCGCTGTGACGCTCAACTCCATAGGCGATGCGGTGATCACCACCGATGCGGAATCGCGAGTGACCTTGCTGAACCCGCTCGCCGAAAAACTCACCGGCTGGACAAAAGCGGAGGCGCTTGGTCGCCCTGTGGACGAAATATTCCAGATCATCAACCAGGAAACCCGCCTGCCTTCCCCTATCCCGGTCAAGGAAACCCTGGCGCACGGCACCATCCAGGGCCTGGCCAACCACACCATTGTGATCGCACGCAACGGCAGCGAATGTGCCATTGCCGACAGTTGCGCACCGATACGCGGCCGCGACGGCCATGTGATCGGAGCTGTGCTGGTGTTTCGCGACGTCACCGAGGAATATATCGTGCAGCAGACGTTGCGCGACAATGCTGCAATGGTCCAGACGGTACTCAACACCGTGGCGGACGGCATCATCACTTTCATTGCGGGCAGCGGCAAGATCGAGACCTCAAATCCTGCCGCCGAAAAGATGTTCGGCTACTCCGTTGAGGAGCTTGTCGGACGGGATTTCAACATGCTGATACCCGAGATCGACAGGAATCAGAGCAATAATTTCCGGGATCTTCAGGTTGGTGATGATACACAGGACGCCTCCCCGGGTCATGAAGTCTTGGGTAAGCGCAAGGACGGCAGCACCTTTGCTATCGAGATAGCGCTTAGCGAGATGTGGTTGCGCGGCCAGCGCTACTTTACCTGCATCCTGCGCGACATCACCGAGCGCAACGAGATGGACAAAGTCATGCAGCAAAACAATATCGACCTGAAGAAAGCAAAATCTGCTGCGGAAAAGGCCAATCTCGCCAAATCGGATTTCCTCTCCAGGATGAGTCACGAATTGCGCACGCCGCTCAACGCCATTCTCGGCTTCTCTCAGTTGCTGGAAGCCGGCTCACCGTCGCTTACGGTCTCCCAGGCGGAAAGACTGCACCAGATCACCAAGGCCGGCTGGTATCTGCTGGAACTGATCAACGAGATACTCGATCTTGCCGTGATCGAATCCGGCAAGCTATCGCTGTCGCGGGAACCGGTGTCACTGATCGACGTGATGCACGAGTGCCAATCCATGATCGAATCGCAGGCACAAAAGCACCACATCCGGCTGGAATTCCTCCCTTTCGATCACTCCTGGTTCGCCAATGCCGACCGAACCCGCGTCAAGCAGGTACTGATCAATCTCCTTTCCAACGCGATCAAATACAACAACCCGCATGGAACAGTCGTGGTGGAATGCAGCGCGATCGATCCGGAGCGTATACGTATCAGCATCAGGGACAGCGGCGCGGGCCTGTCGTCGAAGAAGATGGGACAGCTATTCCAGCCGTTCAATCGGCTCGGGCAGGAGAACGGTACCGAGGAAGGGACCGGCATGGGCCTGGTGGTTGCCAAGCAACTGGTCGAACTGATGGGCGGCACCATCGGCGTGGAAAGCTCCGTAGGCAAGGGCAGCCAATTCTGGATAGAACTGATACGGTGCATGCCGCCGAATTATGCCGCCAGAATCAGTACTCCCACCGAGAATGCGGCTCCGGCGCACAACGAGCTCAAGGCAGGCACACTGCTCTATGTGGAAGATAATCCGGCAAACTTGATGCTGGTCGAACACATCGTCGAGGGCCTTTCGCATGTGAACATGCTGAGTGCCCGGGACGGTCATCACGGCATCGCGCTTGCACGCACCCGTCTCCCCGAAGTGATCCTGATGGATATCAACTTGCCGGACATCAGCGGCATCGAAGCACTCAAGATCTTGCGCAAGGATCCGGCAACAAAGCATATCCCCGTACTTGCCCTGAGTGCGAATGCGATGCAGCACGATATCGAGAGAGGACTGGAAGCCGGCTTTTTCCGTTATCTCACCAAGCCGATCAAGGTCAACGAGTTTTTGAATGCGCTGGACGATGCACTGGAATTTTCCAAAACAGAACAGGCATCGCAAATGAAGCAGGAGGAAATGAAATGATAAATGAACAGGAAATCCGTAGCGCCCGCATTCTGATCGTGGATGATCAGCCCTCAAATGTACTGTTGCTGGAAGAAATGCTGAGAGCCGTCGGGTATATCGGGATCGAGTCGACCACCGATCCATTCGCAGTCTGCGGACTGCATCGCGAGAACAATTACGATCTGATCCTGCTCGATCTGCAGATGCCCGGCATGGATGGCTTCCAGGTGATGCAAGGCCTCAAGGAGATCGAATCGGACGGCTACCTCCCGGTACTTGTGATTACTGCCCAACCGGATCACAAACTGCGCGCACTCGCCGCGGGCGCCAAGGATTTCGTTGCCAAGCCATTCGACCTGGTCGAAGTACAGACGCGTATCCATAACATGCTGGAAGTGCGCCTGCTGTACAAAAAACTGGCACAGCAAAACCGTGAGCTGGAACAGACGGTGCAGGAGCGCACAGCCGAACTGCGCAAAAGCGAAGCGCGCTATCAACGCCTGACCGAACTGTCATCCGACTGGTATTGGGAACAGGACGAGCACGGGCAGTTCACCAAAATCTTCGGCCCGGTGTTTGAAATGCTCGGGATCCGGGTCGACGACGAGCTCGGCCACACCCGAGACGATCACGGCGGAACCTGGAACGAGAACGAGCGGGAAATGCTGGAAGCAAATCTGGCCACCCGGAAACCGTTCCTGGATTTTGTCTACAGCCGGACCAAACCGGATGGCACAAGGCAATTTCTGATGGTGAGCGGAGAGCCGATGTTCAATCCCTCCGGACGCTTCATCGGCTACCGCGGCATCGGCAAGGACGTGACCGGAACGATCTCCCCTGCCTGAACCATTCCCGTCCTGCCGGTAACAATGCCGCCAATGTGCGAGAGCGCACGGTGAGTTGCATGCCTGTACGCTAGGATCAGTCAGGTATAAGGATGATGCGCTGCCGGCCGTTTCGCAGACTTCATCCGACTCATCCAGGCCACGCGGAGATCACTGATGGGAAATGAATTTTGGCAATCGACCAAAAGCAGCAGTCAATCACCTGCGGGCAAGCACGCCCCGATCGCAAGCACGATCATGATCGCCTCGGACTGCGTCGGCGATGCCGCCCAAGTTCAGGACCTGCTCCACTCGGAATTCGATCACGTCTATATCTCCACCGGCGCAGACAAGGTACCGGGGGACTTCGTACGCTACCGCCCCAGTGTACTGGTACTCGCGTTCGACACGCTGGAAAAGGCGGAAAGTTATTTCCTGGAGTTGTACCGCCTGTGCGAAGAAGTACGCCAGCAACCTTTGCGCACCGTGATTCTGTGCAACAGAAATCAGATAAGCCAGGTATATGAACTTTGCAAAAAGGAGTATTTCGACGACTACATCCTTTTCTGGCCGATGTCCGATGACTCATCGCGCTTGGCCATGACCATCCACCATGCGTTGCATGATCTTGCGGCACTCAAGACAGAAGGGCCATCCAAGGCCGAGTTTGCAGCCCAGGCGCGCCATTTGGCCGAGCTTGAAAACACGCTTGACCGGCAAATCGTGGAAGGCGGCCTGCATATCAAAGTTGCCAGCCTGGCAGTGGAGCACGCCGCACAGGGAGTCGGCGCAGCACTGGACGGACTTTCCCGGCGGATCATCTCGGGAGCACTTCCCGATGCGGTAGAAGTCAAGAGTGCCGATGAGCTTAAAAATGAAATCAGCCGCTTCAAGCGCGAAGAAGTTCAGCCGCACTTCAATTCCGCTCTCGAAGTCACCCAGCCATTGAGGCAATGGGCGGATAATTTCAAACAGGAGTGCGAACCATTCCTGCAATCGGCACGAGCCTTGAACGCCATGGCCGAATGTATCCAGCCCACCGTACTGGTCGTGGACGACGATGAGGCGCAGCGCATCGTCATCGACAGGCTCCTGACGGCGAATCACTACAATCTTCTTTTTGCCCGGGATGGTTTTGAGGCCCTGAGCATTCTGCGCAGCAAACGACCGGACCTGATCCTCATGGACATCATGATGCCCTACATGAATGGTATGGAAACGACCCGGCGGCTCAAGGAGATACCGGAATTCGCCGGAACTCCGGTGATCATGATCACCGGCATGAGCGAGGGGGAAGTTGTTGTTGACAGCATGAAAGCCGGCGCGGTCGATTTCGTGGTAAAGCCTTTCGACCATAACCTGCTTGTCGCCAAGATCAAACATGCGCTGAATGCAGCGATCCCGACATGACGGCAAGTCGTGCCTGGCCAACAATCTCTTGCTTGCGAAATCAGCCACCTGCGCTGGTTAGCCTTGCACAGCCATCCCACCAGCCAACCAGAAGACGATTGCCAAGTGGGTGGTTAGCCTTGCATAGCCATCCCACCAGGCAATCAGAAGACGATTGCCAAGTGGGTGGTTAGCCTTGCATAGCCATCCCACCAGGCAATCAGAAGACGATTACCAAGTGGGTGGTTAGCCTTGCATAACCATCCCACTAGGCAATCAGAAGACGATTGCCAAGTGGGTGGTTAGCCTTGCATAGCCATCCCACTAGGCAATCAGAAGACGATTGCCAAGTGGGTGGTTATGTTCGGTGGCGCACGGAGGGGGATATTTTCGATTGCTACGATCCGGTTTCAATCAGCAGTCAACGCGGCCAAACACACAACGAGCCCGGACGCCAGCAAACTATGTTCAAGACCGTGGCATTGCAAAAGGCGATTCTCAACAGCGCCCACTTCTCGATCATCGCGACGGATGCCCAAGGCGTCATCCAGGTATTCAACATCGGCGCAGAACGCATGCTCGGTTACACGGCCGCCGAGGTGTTGAACAAGGTCACTCCGGCTGCGTTTTCAGACCCCCAGGAAATGATCGCCCGTGCGAAATCGCTCAGCATCGAACTCGGAACCGCGATCGCGCCGGGGTTCGAGACATTGGTATTCAAATCATCGCGCTGCATCGAGGATATCTACGCGTTGACCTGCATCCGCAAAGATGGCAGCCACCTCTCGGCGATCATGTCAGTGACTGCATTGCGCGACGCGCAGGGCCTCATCATCGGTTACCTGCTGATCGGCACCGACAACACTTTGCCCATGAAGATCGAGGCGGAACGGCAGCAGCTTGCCCTGCGCCTGAGCGACCAGCAGTTCTATACGCGCGCCTTGTTCGAATCCAGCGTCGATGCGCTCGTGACGACCGATCTGGAAGGCATCATCACCGACGTCAACAGGCAGATGGAGGCGCTCACCGGCAACACGCGCGACGGCCTGATCGGCGCTCCGTTCAAGAGTTGCTTTTCCGATACCGAGCATGCCGAAGCGGGATTCAAGCAAGTCCTCAACGGCATCAAGCTCACCGACCATGAACTCGCCGTATCCGGCCGGGACGGGAAAGAAACGGTGGTGTCCCTTAATGCCACCACTTTCACCGACCGCAGCGGCAAGCCGACGGGTGTATTTGCCGATGCACGCAACATCACGGAGCGCAAACAGGCTGAGAAGCAAATCCTCTATCTGGCTTTTCATGACTCGTTGACACAATTGCCCAATCGCCGCCTCCTGGACGACCGGCTGCGGCAAGCAATGACAGTCAGCAAACGCAACGGCCGCTACGGCGCGCTGATATTCCTGGACCTGGACAATTTCAAGTCGCTCAATGATGCACAAGGGCATCATGTCGGGGATCTGCTACTGATCGAAGTGGCACAACGCATCAACGATTGCGTGCGCGAGGTGGATATCGTCACGCGCTTTGGCGGAGATGAGTTTGTGGTGATACTCGGCAATCTGGATGCCGATAAGGCCACATCTACCGCACAGACAATGGTCGTTGCAAACAAGATCCGCACCACGTTGAATCACCCCTATGTCTTGAAAGTCCGGCAGGAGGGAACAGCGGATAAGGCCATTGTGCATCACTGCACCGCGAGCATCGGCGTTGCGCTGTTCCTGGATCACGAGGTCGGTACCGAGGAGGTCATCAAGTGGGCGGATATAGCAATGTATCAGGCCAAGGAAGCCGGGGGCGATTCCATTCGTTTCTTTGACGCTGAATAAGCACAGTATTTGCCTGCGAAATCCGGCGGATTTATTTCAGCCTTCAACTTTTCCGATGAAGCGAGAGCCAGCTATGTGTGGGAACGCACGGAGAGCTGGCGGTTTGACCGATAAGCTTTTACTTTGACAGCAGGTGGAGTTTGATTCGCGGCTCTGTCATAGCAAATTCGGCCAGGCCAAAACCCGAGATCCCGTCATTTGGCACATTTCTGCCGGCGGCTCATGCACCGGATAGTCGCAATCCAGTGCATCTGCCGCTACATCAACCAAAGGGGCGCTTGCCTTGAGAACCAACCATAAATTCGTCGCTTTGCTTGCGGGTACCGGGCTATTCGCTGCCATAGCGGTAACCGCCGCGTTCCTGGCTTACCGTCAGATCGGGGAGGCTGCGGAATCGCGGCAGCATAGCCATGTCCTCATGAATAGCGCCGGCGACCTGATGTCCTTATTGAAGGATGCAGAGACTGGCCAGCGCGGATATTTGTTGACAGGCGACGCGTCCTATCTCGAACCCTATTTGGCAGTGCGCGACGGCCTCAAACTGCATCTCGCAGAATTGCGCCGGCTGACTGTGATTCCAGCTGCCCGGCAACATCTGGACGCAATGGCGCCATTGATCGATGCAAAGCTGTTGGAGCTGGCGCAGACCATCGAGCTGCGCCGCAAACACGACATGGCTGCTGTCACGGCACGGCTAAGCACGGGTCGCGGCAAGCAATTGATGGATGCGATCCGTGCCGAGATGGGCCTTTACATCCAATTGGAGGATGGCGTGCAGACACGGCAGGAAGCCGAATTCGAATCTGACATGCTACGCATGTTGGCAGCCATTGTTTTCACCAGCCTGCTGGTACTGCTATTGGCTCTGGCCTTCGCCTATTTCATCTATCGGGAAACCCGGCAGCGGCTGCAGAATCTGGTTCATGCCGAAACACGTCATCTCCTCGATGTACAGGAGGAGATGAACAAACAGCTGCGGCAGGCCAACGATACCCTGCAGATCAGCGAAGAAAAGCTCGCGGTGACGCTCTACTCTATCGGCGATGCAGTACTGGTCACCGATGCACAAGGCCGGGTGCAAATCCTGAACCCCCTTGCCGAACTGCTCACCGGCTGGACGCAGGCACAAGCCATCGGTCATCCGGTGGACGAGGTATTTCACATCATCAATCAGGAGACCCGGCAACTCTCCACGATCCCCGTCCTGGCAACCCTTGCTCATGGCACGATACAGGGCCTGGCCAACCACACCGTCCTGATTGCACGCAACGGTAGCGAGAGCGCCATTGCCGACAGTTGCGCACCGATACGCGGCAGCGACGGCAAGGTGGTCGGCGCCGTGCTGGTGTTCCGCGATGTCACGCGGGAATATGCGGCACAGCAGACCCTGCGCGACAATGCCTCGCTGATCCAGACGATACTGAATACCGTGCCGGATGGCATCGTCACCATCAATGAACACGGCGTGGTTCAGACAGCGAACCCGGCCGCCGAGCTTATCTTCGGTTATACCGCCGCTGAGACCTTCGGCAAAAACCTCAATATGCTGATGCCCGAACCCTATCACAGCCAGCATGACGGGTATCTCGCGCATTATCTGGCCACCGGCGAGGCGCGCATCATCGGTATCGGTCGCGAGGTCTCCGGGCGGCGAAAAGACGGCAGCGTCTTCCCGATGGATCTGGCCGTGAACGAGATGCGGCTGGATGGTCAACGCTACTTCGTCGGCATCGTGCGCGACATCAGCATGCGCAGGAATGCGGAAGAAGAACTGCTCAAGGCGGGCGCCCTGCAAAGCGCCATCTTCAACAGCGCCAACTTCTCCAGCATCGCCACCGATGCCAAGGGCGTCATCCAGATCTTCAACGTCGGCGCCGAGCGCATGCTGGGCTACACCGCCGCCGAAGTGATGAACAAGATCACCCCGGCCGACATCTCCGATCCACAGGAAGTGATCGCGCGTGCCGAGACATTGAGCGCCGAACTGGGCACCCCCATCACGCCGGGCTTCGAAGCCCTGGTGTTCAAGGCGAAGCGCGACATCGAGGATATCTATGAGCTGACCTATATCCGCAAGGACGGCAGCCGCTTCCCGGCTGTCGTGTCCGTCACCGCGCTGCGCGATGCCCAGGACGCCATCATCGGCTACCTGCTGATCGGCACCGACAACACCGCGCGCAAGCAGATCGAGGCCGACCAGAAGCAGCTTGCCCAGCGCCTGCGCGACCATCAGTTCTACACGCGCTCCCTGTTCGAGTCCAACATCGACGCGATCATGACCACCGACCCGTCCGGCATCATCACCGACGTGAACAAGCAGATGGAGACCCTGACCGACTGCACGCGCGACGAATTGATCGGCGCGCCGTTCAAGGATTACTTTACCGACCCGGACCGGGCCGAAGAAGGCATCAAGCAGGTTTTAAGCGAAAAGAAGGTCACCAATTACGAACTTACCGCGCGCGCCAGGGACGGCAAGGAAACGGTGGTGTCCTACAACGCGACCACCTTCTATGACCGCGACCGCAGATTGCAGGGCGTGTTCGCCGCGGCACGCGACATCACCGAGCGCAAACTGCTGGATCAGGTGTTGCAGGAAAAGAATGTCGAGCTGGAAAGCGCACGGTCCGTGGCAGAAAAGGCCAATCTCGCCAAGTCTGATTTCCTCTCCAATATGAGTCATGAGATCCGCACCCCGATGAATGCCATCATCGGCATGTCCTATCTGGCGATGAAAACCGACCTGACGCCGCGCCAGCGCGACTATATCAAGAAGATCAAAGGTTCCGGCCAGCATCTGCTGGGCATCATCAACGACATTCTCGATCTTTCGAAGATCGAGGGGGGCAAGCTGGCAGTCGAGCGCACCGAATTCGAACTGGAGTCGGTGCTCGACAATGTGGCCAACCTGATTGCAGAAAAATCTTCCACCAAGGGGCTGGAGCTGGTTTTCGACATAGACAGGAATGTGCCGCAATACCTGATCGGCGACCCGCTGCGACTGGGGCAGATACTGATCAACTACAGCAACAATGCCGTCAAGTTCACCGAACGCGGCGAGATCGACATCATCATCCGGCTCAAAGAACAGACCGACAAGGATGTATTGATCTACTGCGCGGTGCGCGATACGGGCATCGGATTGACTCCGGAACATATCGGGCGGCTGTTTCAGAGTTTTTCACAAGCCGACACTTCGACCACGCGCAAATTCGGCGGTACCGGCCTGGGACTGGTCATTTCGAAACAATTGGCCGAACTGATGGGCGGCGAGGTCGGCGTTGAAAGCGTACCCGGCAAAGGCAGCACCTTCTGGTTTACTGCGCGCCTCGACAAGGGGGTGGGCCAACAGCGCAAGATGGCGCTATCCGGCGACTTGCAGGGCAAACGCGTGCTGGTAGTGGACGACAACGAGTATGCACGCCAGGTACTGGGCGAACTGCTCTCCGGCATGAGCTTCAAAGTCGACCAGGCAGAGTCCGGACAAACAGCCATTGATGCCGTAGCCCAAGCCGAGGCGCAGGGCATGCCCTACGAGATCGTGTTCATCGACTGGCTGATGCCGGTCATGGACGGCGTCGAGACCGCAAAACGACTGGGCGAGCTTCCGCTGAAGCGGATCCCGCACTTGATGATGGTAACCGCCTATGGGCGCGAGGAAGTCATCCGGGGAGCGGAAAATGCCGGCATCGAGGATGTGCTGATCAAGCCGGTCAGCGCCTCGGTGCTGTTCGACGGCGTGGTACGCATGCTGGGAGATGTCGTCCATGTCCCGCGCAGGGCCGGTGACGTACCAACAGACACTGTCGAACAGCTCGCCACCATCAAGGGTGCCCGCATCCTGCTGGTTGAGGACAACGACCTCAACCAGGAAGTAGCGACCGAGTTGCTGCACGATGCCGGATTCGTCGTCGACCTGGCCGGGAACGGCCGGATCGCGCTGGAAAAGATCGGATCGAGCCATTACGACATCGTGCTGATGGATATGCAGATGCCTGTGATGGACGGCGTGACTGCAACGCAGGAGATACGCAAGGATGATCGCTTCAAGGATCTTCCCGTGGTGGCCATGACCGCCAACGCCATGCAGGGCGACCGCGATCGCTGCATGGCGGCGGGCATGAACGATCATGTCGCCAAGCCGATCGAGCCGGAAGACTTGTGGAAGGCGCTGCCCAAATGGATCAAGCCGCGGCACTTTCCGGTAGCCACAACCGGCCAGAAGCAACAGCTAGCGCAGGAGGTCGACCTGCCATCCGGCATCGAAGGACTGGACATCGCCAACGGCCTGCGCCGCGTGCTCGGCAAGAAGGCGCTTTATCTCTGGATGCTGCGCAAGTTCGTCAGCGGGCAGGAATCGGCAACAGTAGAGATCTTCGATGCGCTGGAAAACAGGGACTGGGATACTGCGGAACGCATCGCCCATACATTGAAGGGCGTTTCCGGCAACATCGGCGCCACCAGCCTGCAATTGCTGGCAGGACAACTTGAAGCCGCGATCAGGGAACGCCATCCGCGCAAGACGATAGACGCGCGTCTTGGCGAACTGAGAAAGCCGCTGACCAAGTTCATCACCCAACTGGAAAAGAGTCTGCCCGAGGAACAGCACAACCTGCCTGTCAAGGTCGATCACATGAGACTCAAGACTGTCCGCGACCAGCTACTGGCGTTGCTGGCCGCAGACGACTCGGCGGCATGCGAATTGCTGGACGCCAATTCGGAGCTGCTCGATGCCGCATTCCCCGACCGGTTTCGCAAAATAGAAGACAGTATCCGCTCGCTCGATTTCGAAACCGCGATCGCGTTACTGCGAACCGCTTCGATCGGCTCGGGAGAGGCCGTCACGGAAATTACCACCTGAAAGCCCGCCATGAACATGACCGCACATGCCAAAAAACCCGAGATACTGGTGGTGGACGACACGCCGGAAAGCCTCGCCCTGATGAGCAACCTGCTCAAGGATTACTACAGCGTGAAGGGTGCCAACTCGGGAGAGCAGGCATTGAAGATCGCCGCGTCCGATGCTCCCCCCGACCTGATCCTGCTCGACGTCATGATGTCCGGCATGGATGGCTACGAAGTATGCCAGCGACTCAAGCTCGACCCCGCAACGATGTACGTCCCGGTGATCTTCCTCACCTCCAGAGCCGAGGTTGCCGACGAACAAAAAGGACTGGAGCTCGGTGCGGTCGATTACATCACCAAGCCGATCAGCCCGCCCATCGTCCTGGCCCGTGTGAAAACCCATCTGGCGCTCAAGGCCATGTCCGATCTCCTGCGCAATCAGAACAATTATCTTGAATTCGAGGTGGCCAAGCTCGAATGGCTTCCACATACCAATACACACGCAAAGTGAAGATGGCTTCGGCCGGGAATATTTGCGCCCGCGCCACGTGCCCGCACCGGAAATGCAGGACAGCGCCAGGTACGCCATATAACAGAAGAAAGACAGGATATGCTCGACAAGAAAACCCGGTTCCTCGTTGTCGATGACCTGGAGCCGATGCGCAAAGTCACTGCCAACCAACTACGCTCGATGGGTGCCGAAAGCATCGTGATGGCCGCCAATGGCGCCGAGGCCCTGCGCATGCTGCAAAACAAGCAGATAAACATCGTGCTTTCCGACTGGAACATGCCGGTCATGGCCGGGATCGATCTGCTCAAGGCGATGCGTGCCGATGAGAAATTGGCACGCTTGCCCTTCATCATGATCACCGCCGAAGCCGAGCGCCACCGCATCGAGGAGGCTATCAACGCAGGTGTCAGTGATCTGCTGGTCAAACCCTATACCGCGATCTGTCTCGCAGAACGTGTCGAAAAAGCATTATCCGCGCTTCCCCGCTCTAGTTCGGCCATGCTCGGGGAGTTGGCCCGAGGCAGGGGACCGTCGGCGCCGCCGTCCGATGCCGCCCAACCGGCGGTCGCATTCGAACCGGGACGCCCGACGATGCTGGTAGTGGACGATACCGCGGACAATCTGCTTCTGATTTCACACCTGTTCAAGGACGAATATCGGGTGCGTATCGCGCACACCGGCGCAAAGGCGCTGGCGATCTGCCAGTCCGACAGTCCGCCCGATCTGGTTCTGCTCGACATCATGATGCCCGGCATGGATGGCTTCGAAGTGGCCAGGCGCATGCGAGAACACCCCTCGTCGGAAACCATTCCGGTGATCTTCGTCACCGCCATGACAGGCGACAACGAGCGGCAAAAAGGTCTGGAACTCGGCGCCGTGGACTTCATCACCAAGCCCATCGATCCCGATGCGCTCAAGCTGCGCGTGCACAACTTCATGCGCTACGTCGGATTGCGCAAGCAACTGCAGGCCAACTATGACGGCATGCTGGAATTGGCGCGACTGCGCGAGCAAGTCGAACATATCTCGCGGCATGACATGAAAGGGCCCCTGGCCGGTGTGATCGGGCTGGTTCAGGCGCTGGCATACGACAGCAAATTGAACACCGAGCAGATCAGGCAGCTGCGCATGGCTGAAGATTCCGCACTTGATGTGCTCGACATGATCAATCTGTCCTCCGAACTATTCAAGATCGAGACCGGACGCTTCAAACTCGATGCCAAACCGGTCAGGATCGTCGACATCCTGTATCGCATCGTCGAGATATCCAACACGACTTTCGCCGAAAAGCATCTTGATGTCGCCTTCGGCACCGATGTGCCGCCGGGCGAGAATGAGCCGCAGGTGCTGGGCGATGCCACGTTCTGCAATTCCCTGCTCCAGAACCTGATCAAGAATGCCTGCGAAGCGGCACCGAATGACAGCCGGGTAGCCGTCACACTGAATAACGGTTCGCCTCTGTGCATCGATATCATGAACAAGGGGACAGTTCCTGCCGCAATTCGCGAACAATTCTTCGGCAAGTTCGTCACCCACGGCAAACAAGGCGGGACCGGCCTCGGCGCATATTCAGCCAAAATGCTTGCGGAAGCCCAGAACGGCACGATTTCGCTGGAAGTTTCCGACAAGGACAACCAGACCACGATCTCTGTTTCACTGCCACGTTATGCTTTGTGTGCGTAAGCGCACGGTAGGCGGGTGAAATATTTCCTATGATCAAACACAGATACTTAATACTGTTCCGCCGACTCATTCCGGCACCGGCATGCGCGGGCAGGCAATTATCTTACCGGGTTAGCTCAAGTAGACGGGGTGACGCACGCACCTCGTCTATGCGATTCGCAGGATTCATTCGCGCTTTAACAAAGGTCGGCCATGCAAAATAGTCATAGTTCAAGCGATCCATCCCTTCCCGGGTCTTCTGCAGGCGCAAAGGATGACCTGACTGATACCGGCAAACGGGCAACCTGGCTCAAAGCTCAGGAGGCATTGCTTAAAACCGGCGCCCTGCAGAACGCGATTCTTACCAGCGCCAACTTTTCCAGTATCGCCACCGACGAAAAAGGCGTGATCCAGATCTTCAACGTCGGCGCTGAGCGCATGCTGGGCTACACCGCCGCCGAAGTGATGAACAAGATCACCCCGGCCGACATCTCCGATCCACAGGAAGTGATCGCGCGTGCCAAAGCACTGAGCGCCGAGCTGGGTACCCCCATCACGCCGGGCTTCGAAGCCCTGGTGTTCAAGGCATCGCGCGGCATCGAAGATATCTATGAGCTGACCTATATCCGCAAGGACGGCAGCCGCTTCCCGGCCGTCGTGTCCGTCACCGCGCTGCGCGATGCCCAGGGTGCCATCATCGGCTACCTGCTGATCGGTACCGATAACACCGCACGCAAGCGGGCGGAAGAGGCATTGCTCAAGGCGGGCGCCCTGCAAAGCGCCATCTTCAACAGCGCCAACTTCTCCAGCATCGCCACCGATGCCAAGGGCGTGATCCAGATCTTCAACGTCGGCGCCGAGCGCATGCTGGGCTACACCGCCGCCGAAGTGATGAACAAGATCACCCCGGCCGACATCTCCGATCCGCAGGAAGTGATCGCGCGTGCCAAAGCACTGAGCGCCGAACTGGGCACCCCCATCACGCCGGGCTTCGAAGCCCTGGTGTTCAAGGCGAAGCGCGACATCGAGGATATCTACGAGCTGACCTATATCCGCAAGGACGGCAGCCGCTTCCCGGCCGTCGTGTCCGTCACCGCGCTGCGCGACGCCCAGGATGCCATCATCGGCTACCTGCTGATCGGCACCGACAACACCGCGCGCAAACAGATCGAGGCCGACCAGAAGCAGCTTGCCCAGCGCCTGCGCGACCATCAGTTCTACACGCGCTCACTGTTCGAGTCCAACATCGACGCGATCATGACCACCGACCCGTCCGGCATCATCACCGACGTGAACAAGCAGATGGAGACCCTGACCGACTGCACGCGCGACGAATTGATCGGCGCTCCGTTCAAGAATTACTTCACCGACCCAGACAAGGCGGAGACCAGTATCAAACTGGTCCTGAGCAACAAAAAAGTCACCAATTACGAACTTACTGCACGCGCCAGGGACGGCAAGGAAACGGTGGTGTCCTTCAATGCGGCCACATTCTATGACCGTGACCGCAGGTTGCAGGGTGTGTTCGCCGCGGCACGCGATGTCACCGAGCGCAAACTCCTGGATCAGGTGCTGCAGGAAAAGAATGTCGAGCTGGAAAGCTCACGGTCTGTGGCGGAAAAAGCCAACCTCGCCAAGTCAGAATTCCTTTCCAGCATGAGCCATGAGCTGCGCAGCCCGCTGAATGCCATTCTCGGCTTTGCCCAGCTGATGGAATCGGATTCCCCCCCCGCGACACCATCCCAGAAAGACAGCATCGCCCAGATCCTTCAGGCAGGATGGCATCTGCTGAAGCTGATCAACGAGATCCTCGATCTTGCCAAAGTCGAGTCCAGGCAGGTTCCATTGTCGGAAGAGCCTGTATCGCTGGCCGAAGTCATGATCGATTGCCAGGGCATGATCGAACCCCAGGCACAACAGCGCGGCATTAAACTGAGCTTTCCCCTGTTCGATACGGACATTTTTGTCAGTGCAGACAGGACCAGGCTCAAACAGGTTCTCATCAACCTGCTTACCAACGCGATCAAATACAACGTCAAGCAGGGAACGGTTGATGTGAGCTGCAATGTGAGCACGCCGGGGCACATCCGCGTGAGCATCAAGGATACCGGGGCAGGATTGAATCCCGAACAGCTGTCGCAGCTATTCCAGCCGTTCAACCGCCTCGGGCAGGAAGCCGGCGGTGAAGAAGGGACAGGCATCGGGCTCGTGGTTGCCAAGCGGCTGGTTGAACTGATGGGAGGAATCATCGGCGTGGAAAGCGCCGTTGGCACGGGCAGCATATTCTGGTTCGAACTCAACTCGGCTGCCGAGCCACAAATTGTCGCGGAAGAAACCGCCATCGCCGGCACCGCGACACCGTTGCGCCCGCCATTTGGATCGCGCGCCGCACGAATACACACTCTGCTCTACGTGGAAGATAATCCGGCCAACATGAAACTGGTCGAGCAGGTCATCGCGCGGTATCCCGACCTCAGCCTGCTGACTGCCATCAACGGGAATAGCGGCATCGAAATCGCGCGCGCCTCCCTCCCCGAGGTGATATTGATGGACATCAACCTGCCCGATATCAACGGCTACGAAGCACTGAAGATCCTGCGTGCCAATCCCTCCACGAAGCACATCCCGGTCATTGCCATCAGCGCGAATGCCATGCCCCTCGACATCGAAAGGGGCCTGAAGGCAGGGTTTTTCCGCTATATCACCAAGCCGATCAAAGTCGACGAGTTCATGGAAGCGCTGGAGGTTGCACTTGATATGGCTGAAACCGATTCTGCCTGAGGTCGACTGGATATCGAGATTCCATGACAAGTGCATCCAACATTCTTCACGGGAACATCCTGATCGTAGATGATCAGGAAGCGAACGTCCGTTTGCTTGAGCGGATACTGCGCAGTGCCGGCTATGACTCCATCACGACCACGATGGATTCCGGCACAGTCTGCGAACTTCACGCACGGAACAACTATGACTTGATCCTGCTTGATCTGCAGATGCCCGGCATGGACGGGTTCCAGGTAATGGAATGCCTGAAGCGGATCGAGACGGGGGATTATCTTCCGGTTCTGGTAGTCACTGCCCAGCCGGATCACAAACTGCATGCATTGAAAGCCGGAGCGAAGGATTTCGTCAGCAAGCCTTTCGAACTGCCCGAGGTGCTCGCACGCGTGCACAACATGCTTGAAGTGAGGCTGTTGCACAAGGAATTGCATCAGTACAACGAGGTGCTGGAGCAACGCGTAAGCCAAAGGACTGCCGACCTTCAGGAAAACTATCTGGAGACCCTCTTTGCCATGACACGTGCAGCGGAACACAAGGACGAAGACACCGGCGCACATGTGAAACGCATCAGTTATTACTGCCGCGACCTGGCAAGACTGCTCGGAATGAATGATGCCTTCGTTGACAACATCTTTTTCTCCAGCCCGATGCACGACGTCGGCAAGATAGGCATCCCCGACCATATCCTGCTCAAGCCGGGCGGCTTCACACCGGAGGAATGGGAGATCATGAAGGGACATGCCGCGATGGGTTCGGAGATCCTCGGAAACAGCAAGTCGCCCTATCTCAGGATGGGTGCCGAGATTGCGCTGAATCACCATGAAAGATGGGATGGCGGAGGTTATCCGAATGGCAAGCGCGGGGAGGAGATCCCTATCGCGGCGCGCATCATGAATATTTGCGATATCTACGACGCCTTGCGCAGCAAGCGCCCATACAAACCCGCATTCGATCATCAAAAGACCGTCGACATCATTTCAAACGGGGACGGCCGCACCATGCCGGAACATTTCGATCCGGATATTTTCGCTGCCTTCAAGCAAAACCAGGCAATGTTCAACGAAATCTACGAGGCATACGCTGCATAGGGTCCGAAGCTGGCCTTACCCGGCCTACTGCTGCTCATGAAGATAGGATTCACGACTCTTTGATTGATTCGCCCTGGTCGTCGTCCTGGTTATAAAGCGGCAGATCGCCGACCTGCAGCTGCTTGAACGAAAAATATGACGGCGCCAGGCTCACTACCGCGTCGGCCAGTTTGCGGTTGAGCGAACCCTGGCGCAGGCTGCCGACCACAACGGCGATCTTGTACGCAATCATGACTGCCCCTCCGCAAAGGTCATGGATGATTTGGCCGCGTTACGTTCGCGCTGTGCCGGTAAACGTTTCATTGCTTGCGGAGCGACTGCCACATAGGGGTTTCGGCGCTCCTCCGCATGATGCTTCTTGGTAAGCAGTTCGGACAAAAACAGGGCCAACAGGGTGTAAGTCAGGAACAGGTAATAGCCCGGTTGCAGAGAAGTGCCGTTCGTCGTCAGGAGGACAAGCTCATCGCTGCTTGAATTCAAATGACTCAATTGGTTGGCAATGATCCCGTCGAATCCGATATAGGCCATGAAGATCGCAACCACCATGACATCGGCCATCGACCACTTTCCGGAATACAGGACAAAGAACTTGATCACCGGATTTCTCCTCGCATGGTGAATATCGAAAAAGAAGCCCAGTGTCGACGCCATTTTCAGCAACGGAAAGATGATACTGAACGTGATCAGCAGAATGCCCACCAGTTTCATTTCGATTTCGCGATGATCGATCATGATCCTGAATACATCCAGTATGCTTTTGCTCTGGAAGTACAACACCTGGTTTTCGAAATGGACCGGGTTGCCCAATAACATGAAACTCATCTGCGATATTTTTGCTTCCATGTCGATCGTGGGGGTGGTGACGCCGGCAGACAGCAAGACGAGCAGGATCAAGACGAGGGATGCATAACGCGACGGGGTCAGGGATTGCTTGTTCAATCCTGAAACGACAAAGAGCAGCACGGCCAACAGGATCAACAAAATCTCTTCCTTGACGATCAGGCCATGCTTGAATGCGATTTGATCATTCAGCTTGACCCTTGCAGCTTCGACATCGGCAGAATTTGTCCTGAGAAGAATGCGGGTGAGCTCGGGCGTATCCTGAAAATCAAAGGTCAGCTTTGAATACTTTTCCAGTTGTTGGTGAAGCACAGCCTTGACTTGGCGTTTGGTCTTCGTTTTCGTCAGCTCATGCATGACCGCGTCCGTATATTCGGGTATCCCCTTCTTGATCTCGTCCAGATTAACAAACAGATCGATAAAGGACTGCGAGAGCCGCCCGCCAGCCGTTTCGGCATTTTCCGTCCTGATCTTCCTGTCGACCTGATCGATCAGCGTATTCAACAGTGTCTCGATATGTTTCCGGATCACCCTCTCGTTCGCTCTCGACAGATACAGCTTGTTGATTTCCGCGGCAAGAATGACTGTGACTTGCCGCTTCCATTCATCGATGCTGAGAAGGCCATATTTGACATGATTGAGTTCGGCATAATCATTTTTGTTCTGCTGGTTGATCACCGAGTTCGAAATGATCTGTTGGCATAGCAGCACTGCTGCGATGACCGTTATTGCGGAGAGGATGATATTGAAGAGTTTCATAGCCCTGCCTGTGGCACCCGCATGAATGTGACCGGGCTTTTCTTTTCCCGCTCATCCGGTTTCAATTCCGGGACAGGATTGGAGTGTTCCGGCGTATCTTCCGGAGTCGGCAAGCGGTCAACTGTGGTTTTCAGGTTGAAGCGCATCTGGAACTTGTCGGGGCTGAACTGCCTGGTCCACTTTGTGGCGCTTCAGAATTCCGAGCGTGAATAAACAGCCCTGCCTTTATATTTCCGGTACCTGAGGTAATCGTTCAAATACCAACCCAGTGCAAACCCGAATATCAAGGTAAAGAAGATCAGCAAGGAACTTGAGATTGAAGCGTTCCAGAACAGGAATCTGATCTCGACCGCGACGATATTTTGTGCGACGAAAACTAGTGCCAGGGTTGAAAAAACAAGCAGCAGAGCCAATTTGATATTCATCTTTCAACCCCCTTAAGGCGTAACACATCACTTCGGATGCCGCCGGCGACCTGACTGGCGTCACCCGCAGTGTCGTTCACTTGAATTTCGAATGAGCGTCGGCCACGCCACTTTTCAGATCGTCCCAGACTTTATCCGCAGTCACTTTGACCTGCTCCCAGGCATCGCCACTGGCCTTCCCCAATTCCTTCATTTTTTCCGATGCCGCATGTTGCTGAGCGCGCAACGCCTTGATTTGCTCGGCACGCTTGATCTGCATATCTGCTCCGACATTTTCCAATTTCGCCTCCATCAGATTGATTTGCGCACCCCACTCCTTCAATTGCGCAGCTTTTTTTTGCTTATAAGCTTCCTGGATTTCCATGACTGTCTCCTTCAACGATTGCTATTTGCACGATCTTATTTACCGGACTTGACCATCAGATCGTTATTGACCTTTCTGACTCCGGATACGGCACCCGCCATGGCCTTGGCCATATCGCTATGCGACTGCGTATCGACCGATCCGCTCAGCGTAACCACGCCGTTTACGGTATCAACGCTGATCTGCAGCGTCTTGAGGCCCGACTCGGCAAGAAATGCCGCCTTGATCTTGGCTGTGATCTCGGTGTCATCGATCGCCACACCGGCTTTCTCACTTTGCTGGCTCATCTTGTCGCCGACCTTGTCGGCAGTTTCACCGATCTTCTGGCCAACCTGATCCACCGTTCTGTCGATGTTCTTTCCGGCTGTCTCGGCAGGGCCCGGTTTGTCGCAAGCCGCGACCCCGGCAACGAGCAGCACCGTCATGCCGAACAGCTTGAAGTTCTCAAAGATTTTCATTTCTTTACCTTTCAAAATGCGTTTATCGTGAATACCGGGCGCCGGCTCTATTGCCGTAACCCGGTGCTGTATTTATTTCCTGGGGTAACTGAAGATGATGTTGACCCTGCGGTTTTCCTGCTGGCCTTCCAACGTCGTGCCGTAAGCGACGCGGCGGGTGCGGCCGTATGCCTCGGCGGAAAGTCTCGAACGGGAAATGCCTTCTTTTTCGACCAGATAATCCATCACTTTATTCGCGCGAAGACTGGAAATTGCCATGGATTTTTCCGGGGAAACGTGGACTTTTCCAACCATATTGGATGAATGTCCCTCCACGGCGGCGGTCACTTCCGGATTCGCTTTCATGAAACTCGCCACTTCATGCAACTCGCCGTAGTACTGCGGTTGAATCTCGGTTTTGTTCGGGTCGAAATCCATTTCCAGTGCCATGGTCATCCTCGCGGGTACCACCTTGAGGCCGGCGACATCCGTCGCACATGCGATGACGGCATCGATACGCCGGTTCATCTGCTGGCCTTCCCTGGTGCTGTTGTCTGCGATAGGGCGAGCCTCTCCGTATCCCACTGCCGACAATCGCGCCGGTGCGATATGAAGCGTATCCACCAGATAACTCACCACGGCCTCAGCCCTGCGCAAGGAGAGTTTCAAGTTGTATTCGCTTTTCCCGACGTTGTCGGTGTGTCCCTCGATCACCGCAGTGGTGTCTGGATACTTGTTCATGAAGGTTCCCACGACGGCGAGCTTCTCCTTTTCTTCGCGCTGAATCTCGTCCTGCTTGATCTCGAACTGGATATCGAGAATGCTGCAGTATCTCTGAAGCTTGATGACCGGCACGATGACGAAGATCGGAGCCGGTTCAACGACAGGAGCCGGTTCCGCTTTTTGTACGGGAGCGGGCTTTTTCTCGTCGAAGCGATAGACCAGGCCAAGCGAGAACATATTGATGTCCCCCTTGTTGCCGACGGCATCATCAATACGGTAACGCTCCGCCTCGGCGCGCAGACCGAATGCCTTGGTGATGTCATATTGAAGCCCCAGGCCTGCCTTGTAATTGAGCGCATTCTTGCTGGGGTTCGGATTCACCGGCACCGCAACCACACCGGAGTTGGAGAATGTATCGCTGGCTTGCGCATAGTTCATACCCACCCTGGCAAACGCGGAGAATTGCTGCGTCAGAGGCAGTATGCCCAGCACATCCATTCCCACCCCTTTGAGCTTGATGTTGCCATTCAATGTCCCGGCCGGTACTGTAGTCGCGGTATAGCCAAACTGCCCCAGAGCAAAGTAGCTTGCCTCAAGGGCAAAATTCTTGTTCAGCTGATAGCCGCCAAATAATTTGTAGGCCAGGTGATTCTCGTCGTTGGCGATCGAGGTCGTGGTCAGTCCTGTCCCGAGCAACTGGTTGGCGATCCTTGCATCGTCGATCTTCGCTCTGGATTGGCCGATGTTGCCCCCCATATACCAGAATGAATCGTCTGCTGCGGCGAACGGGCTGGTACAGATGGCAACCGCCGCCACTCCCAACGATAGTGATGTTCTTGATAATTTCATGTTGTTCTCCAAAATTGGTGATGAATTAAATTTCCGTCTAATACATCAAACCTTACGGGGCAGGTACGTTCACCGTGCTGGGGGGGCCATTCAGGGCAATGGTGCCGGCATAGATCGCTCCTGCCAGTATCCGGCCGTAGATCGTTGCACTACCCGCAGAAGTCGCATCTCTGCCAGATACGATGGTTCCGTTGAAGATGGTGCCCGAGCCGATGGTCGCATCCAGAGTGGGTACCCAAAATACATTCTTGGCCTGAGCGCCGTTCATCAGCGTGACATCAGCTCCCGTCGTCAGCGAAGAACCAACCTGGAACACCCAGACGGCATTCGCATTGCCTCCCGCATCGAGAACGATATGGGTTCCGACCAGCATCGTGCTGCCGGAACAATAGACACCAGGCGGGATACCTGTAGGGTAAACATATAAGCCGCCAAGATCGGCAGAGCCTACCGTTGTTGCACATGCCAAGCCCTTGGCGTTGTTATACGAACTCAGCAGGTCGGCCCTGGCCTGCGCCGATACGGTGTCGTTGATATGAATCGAGCCGTTCACGATCGCCGGTGGGAAGCCGGTCATTGAAGTGCCCGGGTCCAGCGAAACATCTCCATTTATGATTGAAGCACTGGCAGCGGTGACCGCGGCCGTTGCCATGATCCCGAAGGTGCTGGCCGATCCCAGCGCCACTGCCCCGGGTGCGAGTCCCGTACCCGTGGTGAATGTCCACGGGTTCGCCGGTGAAGCTGCTGCAGGCACAACCAGTGCATTGCCTGCCAGGTCCTTGGCTCCATTGGTCACCGTCGCCGTATATGTAGTACTGGCGACGAGATTGCTTGATGGAGTAAAGATCGCAATATTGTTCACCGAATCATAGGTGACTGCTCCCAATACACTCACTGCAGGTACCGCACTGGTCGCCAGGGTAAACGTCGTCGTGCTGAGCGTTGCCTGATCCATCGCCTTGCTGAACGTTGCATTGACGGCGCTGTTAAGCGGCACGGCAGTGGCAAGATTGGCCGGACTGGTCAGTGTTATGGTCGGCGCGGTCACATCTGCCGCAATTGCGGTAAAGGACCACACATAGTCGCTGGCTGCGGGCAAAGGGGCCTGGTTACCCGCGAGTGCATTGCCTGCCAGATCTGTAGCCGCAGTAGTGATCGTGGCGGTATAGCCCAACGTTGGCGTAAGCGCTGCTGTCGGTTTAAAGGTTGCGGTTTTGCCGCCCACTGAGTAGGTGACCGTTGCACCCGGCACGTTCGTTCCGCTGACCGTTTCCTTGACCGTAAAGGTTGCAGGTGCGGTGACCGTTGCGGGCGCCATATCCTTGGAGAACGTTGCCGTGATTGCCGAATTGGCAGCCAGCGAACCCGCATTGGCAGGGACGGTAAGAGTCACCGTAGGCCGTGTCTTGTCGACCAGGGTTCCCGGAAGTCCGGCACCGCCTCCTCCCAGGATGGGACTGCTGCCTCCGCCGCATCCCGCCGCTAATACGGTCAGTAGCAATGCCACAAACCCCACTAGCGGTTTTGTAATACTGTCGATTCTTTTCATTTGTTTCTCCTTTAGTTTTCCCGAAAGCGTCGAATCGATATTCCGAACTTTTTGCGGGCACTCAAACCGTTGTGCTAAGCCGATGGTCGCGAAAGCCTGTCTGGCTGATTTCCACTTCAATCCGATCTGCTCCCATTCATGATCAGATCGGCGGGAATCGGGCACATCCATACTCACCACGTTTATCCCCCTTTCCCGCCCGCCGCTCTGTGCTCTCGCACACATAATGGGATTCTTTCGATCACTTTCAGGAAATGAGTCCTGGATGTGCTTGCTTCTCCCACGCACAAACCGCCGGATACGATTTAGCAAGTGCAATGCCCCAAGAAAAAAGGCCGTCTCTCGACGGCCTTTCATTACTGCTTTGCATCTTTACTTCTCGCCTTTACGGCCCTACTGCATTGCTGATCAGCGTGACCGCGGTCTGCGCCAGTGCTCTGCCATGTACTACTGCGCCGGATTGCATCACGACTTGTGTTGCGGTCAATATATTTCCGTTGAACACAGAATTCGGGAGAATGGTCACGTCGCCGCCGACTTGCCAGAAGATGTTGCTGGCCAGGCAGCCACCTTTCAGATTGATATTGGCAGGCCCCCCCGTTGGCGCAGTACCCGATTGACCTAATGTGAGGGTTTGCGCTGCTGCAATCTGGAAGATGAACACGGAAGTCGAGCCTCCTGCGGTACAGTCGAGAGTGACGCCCGTCGTATCGCCACCGCCAATATTATTGGGGTTGTTCGCGTATATCAGAACACTGGTCGACCATTTATAAATGCCGGGGGTAAGGGTCATTCCGCTGATGTTCCCTGCGCCAAGTTCCACGGTAGGAGCTGGCACTGTCCGTCCGGCAGCATCGTTGTATGCGGTTAATGCATTGGCTACCGCGGTATCTACTATGGTCTTGTTGGCTCCGCCACTGGCAGTACCAGACAAAGAACAGGCGGCATCTGCGAATGTATCATCGACCTGATAAACCTTCCCGGTCAGCATCGATGCGCAAGCTACAGTCATAGTCGAACCGGCGGCCGGACTCACTCCAATATTTCCGGTAATGGACGATGCACCGGCATCGGTGATCATCGTTTGGGCCAGAATCGAGAAATTGTCTGCTCCGCCGAGAGGAACGCAACTCGTTCCGGTACCAGTACAGACCAATGAAGTTGAAGCTGCAGCCACGGTAACGGTAACGTTATAGATCGCGGTTGTAGCATCCGCCGCATGCACCGTGTAGGCCAGCGAGGCTGGGGCGGCCGGGAAGTTATTCAATGTCGTACCGCTCACCTGGGTGACAGCACCTACCGTGACGCTTGCGCCTGTGGTGGTGAATGTCGCGACCAGCCCCGTTAAGGATGTACCGTTTGGCACAGTCACCGCAATGGCGAATGGCGATGTCGTTCCGGATATCACCCCTATCGATGCGGGAAATGCGGCAAACGAATAGCCGGTAATGGCCTTGGCGGAAGTCGAAGCCACAGTGACGGTGACACGATAGGTCGCAGTCGTGCTGTCAGCCGCAGTGACGATGTACGCCTTCGGTGTTGTGAAGTCATTCGCCGTCGTACCGCTCACTTGTGACACTGAAGCTACCTTTACGCCTGTCCCCGTGGCCGCGAAGGTCGCGACCAGGTTCGTTACAACGGTCCCGCTTGGCACGGTCACCGCGATGTCGAATGGAGATGCAGTTCCGGTGATGGTTCCGATAGCCGCAGGATATGCGGCAAACGAAAAGGAGGACATTGCCTTGGAAGACGCCGAGGCGACGGAGACGGTGACGGTATAGGTCGCCGTCGTTCCGTCTCCCGCTGTGACGATGTACGGCTTCGGCAGCGTGAAGTCATTCACTGTTGTGCCGCTCACCTGGCTCACGCCGCCCACCGTGGGTGAGCCCACTCCTGTGCTGGTGAATGTCGCAACCAGAGCCGTGACGGACGTGCCGTTCGGTACGATCACCGCGATGGTCTTCAGCGGTTCGTTTATGGTGACTACGGCCGCAGGATAGGCTGCCAGCGAATAGGCCGTAATGGCCTTGGTGGATCCCGGGGCCACAGCTACGCCGCTGCTCCCGCCACATCCGGCGACAAATGCGACTACCAGTAACGCCATGAACCACCGTAGTGATTTCGTAACGCCCATAAATATATTCATTTTGACTCTCCTTTTATTTGCCACCGAAAATCATCGGTGCAATCGATTGACTCTTTGCCGGCGTTTTGCAATGACTTGATCCAGGGTTGGTTCTGTCGTGCTCCAATCCAATATCGAATCGGTCGAAACCGAATCACACCAGTTGCACTCTCTCACGTGCGTACAAGTTCCTCTGTGCGGTAGCACGCATGCGGAAACTGCCGGTCAATAGAAAAGGCCGTCTTTCGACGGCCTTCCAGATGCAACGTGACTTACGGCTGTGTAACTGTAGTCGCGTCCAGAACGACCGCGGTCTGGGCAAGCAGCCTGCCGTTGATCGATGACAGATTATTAAACGTGATCGATGTCTGCCCCAGAATGATTCCTGCAAAGTGAGAACCCGCCCCGATGGTTACAGCGCCTGAGACCTGCCAGAAGATATTCTGCGGCAACGCACCTCCGCTCAGAATAACGTTCTTGGCAGCGGCCATGTCGAGCGTTCCCGCCACCTTGAAGATCCAGACATCTGTTGAACTGCCATTAAGCGTGAGATCAGTCGGTATGGAAACTGCGCTCCCCCACTCATAAACACCGGGTGTAAGTGTCAGGCTGGTCAGTGTTCCTGCGCCCACGTTGGTCGTCGCAGCCGATGTGGCAGTCCGTCCTGCCGCATCGGTATATGCCGTGCCCATATCGAGCACGGCAGTGCCCAGGTCGGCAGAAGTGGTCCCTCCCACCAGGTCGGCTGCATATAACTTTCCAGGTGAGACCACTTGCGGGGAGGTGGCATAAGTATCCGTTACGTCATAGGTCTCCGACCAGCCGGTCAAGTATGTTCTGGCAACCGGACTCACGCCCACATTTCCCGTCACGACAGAAGTCGGCACGGTCGAAACGCCGGTCTTTGCCAGAATCGCATAGTTGGCTGCAGTTCCCAGGAGCACCAGCGCCGGTCCCGCCGCTACCGTTGTGCCTGTGGTAAAACCCCATGTTTTTGCGACGGCCAGCGCATTGCCGGCCAGATCCTTGACCCCGGTTGTAACCGTCACCGTATAGGCGGTACTGGCTGCAAGGTTGCTGGCGGGTTTGAAAACCGCACTTGTACCAAAGGAAGCGTTTGCGCTCACGTAGCTGACCGTGCCTGCAACTGGCGTGGCCCCTTGCATCAAAGTGATGGTCGTGGCGTTGATCGTCAACGGATCCATGGCTTCGCTGAAAAAGGCACTGACAGTCGCATTCAGGGCTACACCGGTTGCCAAATCCGCGGGAACAGTTGAACTCACGGTCGGCGGTGTGGTATCCGCCGTCGCACCTGTGGTAAAGCTCCAGGTTTTAGCGACAGCCATCGCATCACCCGCCGCATCGGTCACTGCAGTGGATATTTTCGCAGTCAACAAACTGCTGGCCGGCAGCGTTGACGTCGGCGTAAAGATCGCTGTCTTGGTCGCGATATCGTAGACTACAGCGCCCGTTACGGCCATTCCGCCCAATGTGGTGTTCACCAGCGTAAAGCTGCTTGTGGTGATCGTTGCCGGAGCCATGTCCTTACTGAACGTCGCCGTGACCTTGCTGTTGGTTGCCACGCCTGTGGCATTAGCAGCAGGTATGGTGTAACTCACTTTTGGCGCCGCGGGCGATACGGCGACAGTTCCACTGCTGCTCCCGCCGCATCCGGCTGCAAAAACAGTCAGCAGGAATGCCATAAACCAAGTCACCGGCTTTGCTACTTTCTCGATTTCGTTCATTTTATTTTCCTCGTTATCTGATTCAAACAGCATCGGTTCAGCCTATCGTCATGGCCGGTGCGTATCCGCATCCGCTCAGCAATGTTCTCCGGGGCCAAGCTTCTCGGCTCTGCGAACCTCGGCCCGGCCTACGGCAACTCAAAATCAAATCGGCCGAGGTAAAGACACAAGTTGCACACGTGGCGGTTATCCCCCATTAGTGGGAAACGCTCTGTGCACTTGCACACATAGGAAAATCTGTCGGTACAGCCCCGGGCAGGCAGAATCGAGTTGTGTTTGAAGAGAGCTCACACACGGCAGTCTGGTTGAATCTGTGCCAGATCATCTCGTTGCCTGTATATGAAGGGCATTTTTCGCGTCATGAGCGCTAGCGCACAGAGCGTACTCCGGGTAGTTGCGAGAATCGCGGCAAGCTGAAATCCCGAACCAATCAGTTCCCGCAGGAACTATCAGAGATTAAATCAAGGTGTGCAGCATGCAGGGTGATCGACCAAACAAACACGATGGAAGGGGGATCGAGGAGATTCCCGTTGTCACAATTGACGACATGAACCTCAAAAACGAGACCTCGCACGATACCCCGACTGAGGATTCCGCGGCAGTCAGGATCCGTTCGTCCCGTTACCTGCGCATGAATGTGTCGCTCGGCGTATTGGCGATCATTGCCTTCGTTGCTGCACTTTATCTCGCACGGGATTTCATCGTGCCTTTGCTGATCGGCATCCTGGCAAGCTACACGCTGACCCCGCTGGTAAACTGGCTCAAGGCCTGTTATGTGCCGCGCCCACTGGGAGCCGCCCTGGTGCTTGGCGTTATTCTCGGAGGACTGTTCTGGATCGCATACTCCTTGCACGACGATGCCGTGGCGATGATCAAGAACCTGCCCGAGACGACGCGCAGGATGCGACAGAACCTGAGCGATACGCGCGGTGGACCGACCGCCTTGCAAAACATGCGGGAAGCCGCAAAACAGCTTGAAGGCGCTGCCGCCGATGCCGGTGTGAAGCAAGGTGCGCTTATCGTCGTCGCACCATTACCCAAAGAGCCGTCGTCCTGGCTGAGCGACTATCTGCTTGCATTGTCCACGCCGATGATCACGGTGATCGGACAATCGGTCGTCGTCCTGATACTCACCTATTTTCTGCTCGCTGCCGGCGCACATTTCCGGCGTAAGCTGATTGGCCTGGTCGGTCCGTCAATTGCAAAACAAAAGGAGGCCGTGCGCATACTCGACGAGATCAATGTGCAGATACAGCTTTACCTGCTGACGATGCTGGTTTCGAATGTCCTGATCGGCGTCGGTACATGGCTTGCTTTCGGAGCGATGGGAATGGAGCAGGCGGGAATATGGGGTGTCATCTCGGGCGTGCTGTCGTTCGTCCCCTATCTGGGCCCGGCCTCGGTCGCCGGCGCCAGTGGAATCGCGGCATTCTTGCAGTTCGGCTCGCCGCTCCATGCGCTTGCAGTCACGGGTGTATCGCTACTGGTGACAGGTATCGTCGGATTGATATTCATGCCATGGCTGCAAAGCAAGTTCGCCCACGTAAACATGGCCGTGATTTTCATCGCATTGCTGTTTTTCGGCTGGTTATGGGGAATTTGGGGCGTGCTGCTTGGTGCCCCGCTGGTCGCGATCATCAAAGTAATCTGCGACCGGGTCGATTCGCTCAGGCCTATCGGTGCGCTGCTTGGCCGTTAGCAGTCCTGGTCGCAATAGCCTCCGGCGATCACCTGGCATCAATTCGCTCTGCCCTGTTCGGCATCAATGTGGGCTAACGCACAGAGCGCATATCCGAATAGGTGTCCAATCATGCCGAATACGTGTGGATGCCGCTTATAGCGATTTTTTTCCCGCAGACATCGGGGTTGCACATGCAAGCTTCAAGGGAATCAGTTAATCGTCGCAAGCACAGGAAATCGTTTGTAACGGTTGAGTTCGGCGTTAAATTCATGAATGGGGAATATGATGAAAAATCTTGGCAACTCCAGATCGTATCAAGCTCTACGCGGGATCGGCGTGTCACTGGCAGCCGTGATTCTGATATCGGCCTGCGCCAGCGTCCCTCCGCCCATCGAGCAGATGGCAGTCTCAAAGGCCGCGCTTAACGATGCGAATAGTGCCGGAGCAAATGAATTCGCACCGGTACAACTCAAGTCGGCGATGGACAAAATGCAGGGAGCAGAGCAGGCAATGGCAGCAAAGGATTATCCGCTGGCTAAACGGTTGGCTGAAGAAGCGGAAGTCGACGCAAAGCTTGCCGGACTGACTGCCCGCTCTGTCAAGGCGCAGAAAGCCGCCGAAGCGATACAGGAAGACAGTCGCGTGTTGCGCAATGAGATAGACCGTAAAGCCAAGTAACTCTCAATGGAGTCCATCATGAAAAAAATCCAATACTTCCCTATGGCGCTGATCGCTTTGGCGCTCCTGGCCGGCTGCAACACTGTCAGGACCAATCCTGCTCTCGCCGGTGCACACAGCAACTACAACAATGCAAGCGCCAACCCGGAAGTCACGAATCTTGCAGCGCTTGAATTGAAGGAAGCCAGTGACTCTCTGTACAAAGCGGATACCGCACTGAGCGACGGTGACGACACTGCCTCCGTCAACCACTTGGCCTATCTGGCCAATCAGCGCGTGGCGATCGCACAGGAGACAGCCAAACGAAAATCGGCTGAATTAGCGGTCGCCGACGCCACTGCACGCCGCGATCAGGTTCGCCTGGATGCGAGGACAGCTGAAGCCGATGCGGCAAAAAAGCAGGTATCGAGCATGCAAAAGACCGCTGACCAACAAAATGAGGAATTGGCGGCTGCCAGCGCCAATTCGGCAAGCGACCAAGCGCTGATCGCCAAACAGGCACTGGAGCTCAAGGCATTGAATGCCAAGCAGACGAACCGTGGTCTGGTAATCACGCTTGGCGATGTGCTGTTCGGTATCAACAAGGCGCAATTGAAATCCGGCGGAACGCGCAATGTGCAGAAACTGGCCGATTTCCTGAAGGAATACCCGCAGCACAAGGTGCTGATCGAAGGCTACACCGACAGTACCGGCAGCGACAGTCTGAACCAGGATCTCTCAGAACGCCGCGCAGAGGCAGTACGCAGAGCGCTGGTCGATGGCGCGGGCATCAGCGGTGATCGCGTCTCGACTCGCGGTTATGGCAAGGAGTTTCCCGTCGCAAGCAACGACACAGCTACCGGCCGTCAACTGAATCGGCGAGTCGAAGTCATCATTTCGGACGGGAAGGGCAATTTCGCTCCGCGTTAATCATCTCTTCCAGCAATTCAGACAAGGAGAATCCAAATGTCATTGGGAATGATTTTATTGATCATCGTTGTGTTGATGCTGATCGGCGTAATCCCGGCCTGGCCGCACAGCAGGGCATGGGGTTACGGACCCAGCGGTGGGCTCGGACTGGTTCTGATCATTTTGCTGATTTTGCTGCTGTTGGGACGATTGTGAGGTGCTCTCAATGATTCATGGCACGCCTGCCGCAGGTTGATCGCGCCGATATTTTTGAAAATTGCATATGGGTTAAATTGCCCAATCATCTGTTAGGAGATCGAACATGAAACAACTCAAATATTTTGCCGCACTATTCATGACCGTCGCTTTGCTGTTCTCTTTCGGGTGCGCTTCCACGGCAACCAAGGAAAGTACCGGCGAATATTTCGATGACAGTGTAATCACCACCAAGGTCAAGGATGCCCTGTTCAACGAATCTACTTTGAAATCATCCGAGATCAACGTTGAAACTTACAAGGGCATCGTTCAATTGAGCGGCTTTGTCAGTTCACAGGCGAACATGGACAAAGCGGTTGAAATCGCAACCGGTGTCAAAGGAGTGCAGTCCGTCAAGAACAACATGCAGAAAAAATGAACACCGTATGACAAATATCCCGATGGGCACTTGATCCATCAAACACGAAATTTCATCCAAGGAGTAAAGCAATGACAACGAAAACCATGCACACAGACATATCAATCCCGAAGGACAAGCTTATGGAAGACTTGCGCCTGGTCGTGGCGGACGCGGAGGAACTGTTGCGCGCGACTGCCAGCCAGGCGGGCGAAGGGGCGACAGCTGCACGTGCGCGTATCCAGAAAAGCCTGCAAACCGTGAAGGAGCAATTGGTCGATGCAGAGGACGCCGTGATCCGGCGCACCAAAGAGGCGGCGAAGGTCACTGACCAATATGTCCACGACAATCCCTGGAAAGCGATCGGCATCTCCGCCTGTGTGGGGGCCATCATCGGGATGTTGATCGCACGGCGCTAGATATGCCGCAATCTACCGGACTCATGGAGTCGTTAAAGAGGATGACGAGCACTTTGCTCGCCATCATCCAAACGCGGATTGAACTGCTGGGCAATGAGATCGAGGAGGAGCGGCTGCGCGTCAGGCAAATGCTGTTCTATGGTAGCGTCGCCCTGTTTTTCCTTGGCATGACGATCATGCTGCTGACGGTATTTGTCGTGGTGGTGTTCTGGGATAGCTACCGCCTGCAGGTATTGGGTGGTCTGACTTTGCTGTTCCTGGTTGCCGGTCTGTCATTCTGGTACGCCTTGCGCAGTATCGCACGCGCAAGGCCCAGACTGTTTTCCACGACCCTGTCTGAATTGTCCGACGATATTGACCGCCTTAACCCACGCCCATGAACAAGCACCTTGCTCGTCTTGCGCAACGCCGCCTTGAGCTTCTTGAACAAATTGAAGCCCAGCGCATGGCCATGGCCGAGAGCTCCCAGGATTTGCATAAGCCATTGGCAGTAGTCGATGCCGGCTTGCATGCGGTTCGCCTGATCTACGCCCATCCCGTATTGTTTGCAGGCGGTATGACGGCACTGCTGACATGGCGCCGTCACGGTATCGTCGGCCTTGCAAAGAACGGATGGCGCTTGTTGTATCTCTATCCTTCTGCCATTTTCTTCGGCCTGAAATACCTTGGCTCTGCTCTTGGGTCAAAATCCGGAGATTCCGATACTGACGTTCAGTAAGCATTGGGGTCGGCAATCTTTCAATGCTCACGCAATCCACAGGAGTATGAAATGTCCAACATCGACTATCACGAGTCAAAACATGAACTGTCCGAAGCTGTGTGCAACATGCACAAGGCCCTTGTTTCCCTGACGGAAGAACTGGAAGCCATCGACTGGTACAACCAGCGCGCCGATGTGTGCAAGGACAAGGAGCTCAAAGCGATCCTGATACACAACCGGGACGAGGAGAAAGAACATGCGTCCATGTTGCTGGAATGGATCCGGCGCAACGACCCCAAGTTCTCAAGCGAATTGAAGGACTGCTTGTTCACCAAAAAAAACATTGCAAAGCTGTAATTTCAGGACTCACCACGACAAAAGGCCGTCTTCTGCAAATAGCAAGCTTTGACTGTGCCGCATGAAGCTACTACCAGCCACTGCTTGTTGCAACGGTCTTTATCATTTCTTCACGCCCGGCACTGCATCGCTTACGGAACTGTAATCGTATTCTGATTAAGCGTCACGGCACTTTGCGCCAGCAGTCTGCCGTTCATTTTTGCACCCGCCTGCAGATTGATGGCAGTTTGCGACAATATCACCCCCTGCATGAGCGCAGTCGTTCCGATATCCACTGCGCCGGCGATCTGCCAGAACACATTCCTGGGTAACGCACCTCCTGCCAGGGTGACTTGCGTCGCGGCAGACTGTGTCAGGCCTTGCGCAAACTGGAACACCCACACGTCCGTTGCCGTGCCGCTGAGTGTGATGTTCGTTGGTATGGTAACGCCGTTGGCACATGTATAGACGCCCGGAGCAATGGTCAACCCGCTCATAATGCCGCCCCCCGGACACGGTCCTCCCGCTTTTCCGGCAGCCGCGGTATAAGCAGTCTGCATGTCGCCAACTGCCGTCGTGAGATCAACAGACGTCGTCCCTCCCACATTGTCAGCTGCATATAGTCTTCCGGGTACTGCAACCTGGGTGGATGAAAAAGAGGTATCCGTGGGCTCGGATATCAGTGACCATCCGGTCAAAAAGGTCCTGGCGGCGGGACTCAGCCCGACATTTCCGGTCACTACCGAACCTGGAACGGTTGAAACACCTGTTTTTGCCAGAATCACGTAATTTGCGGCCGTTCCGAGAGGAACGCAACTCGCGCCCGCACATACCGCCCCCACCGGACCGGTACTTGCAGGACCGACAGCCGCGGCCGACACACCCGCTCCACCACTTCCGTCCATCCAGCATCCGGTTGTCAAAGCAGTCATCAGCAACGTCATTGTTAACATCAGTGGTTTGAAAATGATTTCAGATTTGTACATGTTTTTTCTCCTGAAAGGCGAAACCTCGAAATGAAATCCAACACGTCAAATGCGATGCTTTGCAGTGGCGTTTCCTGGCGCAACTCGCCGAGACAAAACTCTTATCCGCCTTTACCGGAAGACGCTCTGTTCGTTAACGCTCATATGGCCGGCTAGCGCATTCCGGATCGAATCCGTTGGCATTTATCCCGGTATCGGGCCGTCTCACATTCCGGTCTTCGTCCTGTCACTGTATGCAAACGCACATACAACAATTCATGCTTGCTATAGCCTTTACAACGTACGGGAATCACGGATATGCAATAGCCTGATCGCACCTGCAATACGGTTGGATATGCGCCGGATGAATTTTCCCCGCATCTCCGCCGAAATTATGTCCATGCCTGAAGAGAATCATGACGCTTCAATCCACCTCGATATCCGGAATGCTGGCTCCGTTGTCACTGGCTATACTAATCGGGTTTCCGGCATCGGCGTTCGGCGATGATTTCGTCGGCCCCCCCCTTCCTCCTCCGCCCCCCGATCGGAAAAACAAACTGGACAGTTCGCGCGACTATCTGTCCGGAGAGTTCGTCGACTTTGTCAGCTATATCGATCGCTCCTTCGGCAATGACCGCAATTACCAGGATGCCAACGACAGTGTGATGCAGGTCGATATCATGCGGGTGTCGGGATACGGTGGAGATCGCTCGTTCGTCTGGTCGGCCAGAGCGAATGTGCACCTGCCCATTGCGGAGAAAAAACTTCACCTGTTGCTGGAAACAGACCCTGACAAGAATGCGACCGTCGACCCGAGACAGTCACTCTCGCCGCCTCTCGCGCAGCCCTCCTCCCCGCAGAGCTATGCCGCTGCCCTGCGCTTTGAGGAAGCAGCCGCGGAGAAATGGCATTTCAATTTGGACGGCGGCATGAAATTCGCCGGACTTAATACGGCTCCCTTTGCACGTACAGGAGCCGTATTGGCAGTCCCTTTGGATCTGTGGCGCGTGAGGTTTTCGGAAACTGCATATTGGTTCAATACAACAGGCGTAGGCGAGACCACCGAACTCGATCTGGACCGTCCCATCAGCGAACCTGTCTCGTTCCGCGCCACCAGCGTTGCGGTCTGGCTCGACAGGACACAGTATTTCGACATGCGCCAGGATCTGACGGTCTTCCACAAACTGGATGAGCGCACTGCCCTTATGTATCAGGCGAGCGCCTTCGCGCTGAGTCGCCCGAATACGGTGGTGACAGAATATGTCGTCTTGATGCTATATCGCTATCGCCTGCATCGGGAATGGATGTTCTTTGAAGTGAGTCCGCAGCTGCATTTTCCGAGAGCGCTCAATTTCCATAACAACGCGATGCTCAGTTTACGGCTGGAAATGCTATTCAGCGGAATGTAGTACGATGGATCGATTACTCTCTTGCCAGCCGGACAACGCTTTTGGGCAGGAATGAATCAGGTTTGCCACAGCGGCGCCTCTTCCATGAGTGCAATCTGTTCGCGCAATTCAAGGATGCGATTCTGCCAATAGATCTGCGTATTGAACCAGGGAAATGCCTGCTTGAAAGCGGCATCGTCCCAGCGCCGGGCAAGCCACGCGGAATAATGGATGAGGCGCAGGGTGCGCAGGGCTTCGATCAGGTGCAGTTCGCGCGCGTCGAATTCGCAGAAATCCTCGTAGCCTGCAAGTACATCGCCCATCTGCCGAACGCGGTCTTCGCGCTCGCCGGAAAGCAGCATCCACAAGTCCTGCACCGCCGGCCCCATACGGCTGTCGTCGAAGTCCACAAAGTGAGGGCCTTCCTTCGTCCACAGCACGTTGCCGGCATGGCAATCGCCATGCAATCTCAGACTTTTCAGCTCTCCCGCGCGATCGAAGCAATGACGCACGCCATCCAGTGCCTGTTGCGACACGCTGCGATAGGCGGCGTCGATATCCGCCGGGATGAATCCGCTCGTCAACAGGAACTCACGCGGTTCGATGCCGAATGTTTCGATGTTGAGCACAGGACGATGCCGATAATCCCTGATTGCACCGACGGCGTGGATGCGCCCGAGGAAGCGCCCCAGCCATTCCAGCGTATCGCGGTCTTCCAGTTCGGGGGCGCGGCCGCCATGTTTTGGAAAGACCGAGAAACGGAATCCCCCGAAGGAAAGCAATGTCTTGCCGCCGATCACGAGGGCCGGCACGACAGGTATCTCGCGCTCGGCCAGTTCTTGTACAAAAGCGTGCTCTTCCAGGATGGCTTCATCCGTCCAGCGCGCAGGGCGATAGAACTTGGCCACCAGCGGTGCACTGTCTTCGATACCTGCCTGGTACACGCGATTCTCATAGCTGTTGAGCGCGAGCAGCCGCCCGTCGCAGCGCAGCCCCACGCTCTCCAGCGCATTCAGCACGCAGTCCGGAGTGAGTGAAGAAAAGGAGTAGCCTTGGTTGGTATCCATGGGGACTAGGATACCGTCATTTCAGAGTGGGCGGGAAATCGGAGAAAATAATTCCGTTCGTCCTGGGCTTGTCGAAGGGCAAGCCTTCGGAATTGGGTGTTATAGATATATTCCATTCATGGCTCGACAGGCTGTGCGTGTGCTGTTGAGGCAAACGCCCCTTACAGCCACGGTCTACCCCTTGCGGGTGCACCACGAACGGAATAATTCGACGTCATTTAGTGCTTTTATCGCGTTGAACTTCAGCCAGCCCCAATGCATTCCAGCCCTCATGCCCGAGCTTGCGCATGGTCTCGATGTTTTTCTCGAAGATCTGCTCGGCTTCGGGAAATGCGGCCACCGCCTTGTCGATGCTGTCTTCGCGCAATATGTGCAAAGTTGGGTATGGCGAGCGGTTGGTGTAGTTGGTGATGTCGTCCAGTTCAGTGTCGGCGAACTGATATTGCGGATGCATGCTGGCGACTTGCAGCTCACCCGCCAAATCGACATCTTCCAGCGCCGCATCGACCACGGCCAGAAAATCGTTGTAGTCGAGAAAGTCGCTCAGCACATGTGGATGGATCAGCAGGGTGGTATCTATCGCCTCGGGGCTGGACTCAGCCAACACTTCGAACTCATGCAGAACATCGGCCAGCAACTCCTCCGGCGTTTGTGCTGCACTCACCACGTAGCGAATTTGATCCTTGACCTGCACGCCCTTGGCGAACGGACACAGGTTAAGACCGATCACCGCACGCTCTACCCAGAGTTTGGTGGCGGCGATGGCCTCTTCATTGGTGACTGGAGTGCTCATCAACGACCACGCCCGCCGGAGCGGTGTTGCGCTGCAGCGGGCGCCGCAGCACCGCGACCTGCACCACCTGCCGGTTTGCCAGATACGCTACTGCGCGGTCCACCACCAGTGCGAGCTTGCCCTGTGGCCGCACGAGCCTGTCCGCCGCCCGCACGCGGTGCAGATTGGCTGCGGCCCTGCCCCTGCCCGCGTCCGCCCTGGCCGCGGCTCTGTCCGTTTCCACGGTTCTGGCCGTTCAGGATAGGTTCGGCCTTGATGCGCGGATCCGGTTCGAAACCGGGCACTTGCACCACGGGAATTTCGCGCTTGATCAGGCGCTCGATGTCGTGCAGCAGTTTGTGTTCGTCGATGCACACCAGAGAGCTCGCTTCGCCATTGCTGCCGGCACGGCCGGTGCGTCCGATGCGGTGCACGTAATCCTCCGATACATTGGGCAGTTCATAATTCACGACGTGCGGCAGTTCGGCAATGTCGATGCCGCGCGCAGCGATGTCGGTCGCCACCAGCACTTGCAGTTTGGCGGTCTTGAATTCGGCCAGCGCGCGGGTGCGCGCCGCCTGGCTCTTGTTGCCATGGATTGCCAGCGCCGGGATGCCTTCCTTGTTCAGATGGTCTGCAAGGTTGTTGGCTCCGTGCTTGGTGCGCGTGAATACCAGCACCTGGAACCAGTTGTGCTCCTTGATGAGATGCGTGAGCAACACGCGCTTCTTCTCGCGATCCACCGGATACACCCGCTGCTCGATCAGCTCGGCGGTCGCATTGCGGCGCGCCACTTCGATCAGCACAGGATTGTTCAGCAGGCCGTCGGCCAATAGTTTGATCTCGTCGGAGAAGGTGGCGGAGAACAGCAGGTTCTGACGCTGCTTGGGCAGCACGGCGAGCACGCGCTTGATGTCACGGATGAAGCCCATGTCCAGCATGCGGTCGGCTTCGTCCAGCACCAGTATCTCGACGTGCGACAAATCGACCGTCTTCTGTTGCAGGTGATCGAGCAGGCGCCCCGGCGTCGCCACCAGAATGTCGACACGGCCATGTAATTGCTTGATCTGCGGATTGATGTTCACACCGCCGAACATCATCATCGATTTGAGCGGCAGGTGCTTGCCGTACAGGCGCACGCTTTCTTCCACCTGGGCGGCGAGTTCGCGTGTCGGAGTAAGCACCAACGCGCGGATGTGCGTCTTGCCGGAAACCGGCTTGCCCATCAGGCGCTGCAGCAATGGCAGCGTGAATCCGGCAGTCTTGCCGGTGCCGGTCTGTGCGCCGCCCATCAGGTCGCCGCCCTTCAGAATAACGGGGATAGCCTGCGCCTGGATGGGCGTGGGTTCGGTATAACCGCGCTCGGTAACGGCGCGAACGAGTTCTTCGGACAAGCCGAGAGATGAAAATGACATATATAACTTTCTTGTTACAAACGGCCTGTCGCCCATGAGGAGCGCCAGTCTGAGGCAGAATGAGGTGGGAACTGCGAACCGGGATCGGCGGCGACAACTAGACTGAAACGATATCGCGGCGCGCATTGTAGCATTTTATACTGCAGTTTAATTGCGGCTGTTCCCTGCCCGCATTATGATGATATGGTTTCCGGTATCGCAAGATTCCATTGCGTTAACCCTGAACCCCTTTTTCATTCAAGGAGAACGTCATGAAAATATCATTTGCAGTTGCAAAATGGCTCGCCATCGCGGCCACGGTCCTGTTCATCGCGGCCTGTTCCAGCACCACGAAAGTGGAAAGCAACCTCGGGATCAAAGGCGCTCCCGACTGGGTCAACGAGGGCAGCAGCGTCCTTAACGACAAGGATGGACGCCTGTTCCACGGAGTAGGTTCGGCTTCGCCGATGGGGGACATGTCGCTGCAAAAATCCGTGGCCGATGACCGGGCTCGCGCCGAAGTTGCGCGCGTTTTGTCATCCTACATGGACGTGGTTTCCAGCGACTACATGGATTCCGCAAAGTCGGGTGGCGCCAATGTGGCGGATGAATCGGTATCGCGCCAGATCAAGAACCTGAGCAAGGTCAACCTGACCGGCGCGAAGATCATCGGTTCCTGGCGCGACCCTAAGAGCAATATCATCTATTCCATCGCCGAACTGGACATGAAGCATGTCAAAGACACGCTGAGCGGCGTGCAGGAGATGGACTCCGATCTGAAACGCTATATCGAAACCCATGCGGACAATATTTTTGACCGCGTCGCCAAGGAGAAAAAATAATGAGCAGGTCCATGTTTTCAACAAAATCGGCTGTTGTAGTGTTGTTCCTGGCATTGTTTGCAAGCGGTTGCTCGACCGAGGTGCAACGGGTTGATGCAAGCAAGGCGATAGACCTCAGCGGCGCGTGGAATGACACGGACTCCCAGCTGGTGGCGGAAGAAATGATGAAAGACGTGCTGAACCGCGTCTGGATCGACGACTTCAACCGTGAACACAAGCGGCAACCTGCCGTGATCGTGGGTGAAGTTCGCAACCTCAGCAACGAGCACATCAACGTCAATACATTTGTTTCTGAATTGGAGCGCCACCTGATCAATTCGGGACGAGTGCAGTTTGTCGCATCATCCACCGAGCGGCAGGAAATCCGCGATGAGCGCAAAGACCAGGACCTGAATGCCAGCGAGGCCACGCGCAAAGCGATGGGCCAGGAGAAAGGCGCCGACTTCATGCTGAAAGGCACCATCAACACCATCATCGACGTCTCCGGCAAAACTCAACTGCGTTACTACCAGGTGGATCTGAACCTGATCAGCCTGGCAGATAACCGCCTGGTATGGATGGGACAGAAAAAGATCAAGAAACTGGTGGAGCGCAGCACGCTGACCTTCTAGTCCGGAAATGCTTCGGTTCCCGACTCCCGCCCTGCTCCTGCGCGGCAGGATGGAAAACCTGCCGCACTGCGGCAGGTTTTGTGTCTGGCTGGCCGCATGGACCTGCATCCTGGCCTTGAACGGATGTGCAACTTACAGCAACTCGTTCACGACCGTCGAACACCAGCTGGAAAAGCAGCAGTACGACGACGCCCTGAAGACGATCGACAAGCAGTCCAAGGACAAGAAGGATCATGTGCTGTATCTGCTCAACAAAGGCATGGTGCTGCGCATGAAGCGCGACTTTGTGGCGTCCAACGAATCCCTGGAGGCCGCCAAGCATGAGATGGAAAACCTGTATGCCGCCAGCGTCAGCCAGAACGCATTGTCCTTCGTGATCAACGATGCAACCGTCAGCTACGCCGGTGACGATTACGAGCAGGTACTGGTGCACCTGTACATGGCGCTCAATTATCTGGAACTGGGCCAGCCTTATGAAGCCCGGGTCGAGGCCCAGCAGATCGATATCAAGCTGCGCGAAATCGAGGAGAAGATACCCGGCAGCAAGTTCACCGAGGATGCCCTTTCGGAATATCTCTCCGGCCTGATCTATGACGAACTGGGTGAATGGAGCGATGCCATGATCTCCTACCGCAAGGCGTATGAAGCCTACAAGAAATACCAGGTCAATTTTTCCGTGCCCATGCCGACCATGCTCAAATTCGATCTGGTGCGGCTGGCGCAGCGGGAAGGCCTGACTGACGAGCTTGCCCGTTACGAAAAGGAATTCGGCATAACTCCCGCGAAAAGGAATACGGCCGACAGCAACCCCGAAGGCGAGCTGGTTTTTGTGCTGAACAGCGGCCTGGCACCCATCAAGCGGGAACGAGTCATCCGCACCTTCGCGCCTCCTCCTTCGACTATCGTGAGTGCGCGCAGACGGGCCGAGTACATGGAGCAGCCTACCCCACCAGTAATGGTCGACATCGCGCTGCCCTATTACGAATCGCGCCCCAACAGGGTGGCCGGCGCCCGTATCAGCGTTTCCGGCAGGCAGGCCGATACCCAAATGATGGAAAACATCGATGCCATCGCACGCGCCAGCCTGAATGCGCGCATGCCCGCCATCACGGCCCGCGCCATCGCACGCGCAGTTGCCAAGGGAACGATACAGGAGTCCGTGGACAGGGCAGGACAAAACAGGGATGACCCGGCGGTACAGCTGATCGGCTCATTGCTCGTACGGGTCGCCGCGATCGCGACCGAACGCGCCGACACCCGCAGCTGGCTGACATTGCCAGCCGACGTCCAGATGGCCCGGCTTCCCCTGCCGCCCGGGACTTATGACGTGACCGTCGAACTGCTCGGAAACAACGGTCAAGTGATAGAAACCAATGTGTTCCCGCAAGTCGCCATCCGCAAGGAACACAAGACTTACCTGAGCCAGCATACAATGCCATAACCATCACGTAATCAGGAGACGAAAATGAAACTCTCTACCTTTGCCGTATTTGCCGTGACCCTCTCTTTTCTTTCCGGATGTGCCAGCCAGCCGGCCGTACCCGACTGGGTATCCGGTGAAAGCGCCAAGTACAAGAACGATCAATACCTGATCGGCCGCGGGAGCGCCGATGCGCAAGAGGAAGCGAAGGATCGTGCCCGTGCCGATGTCGCCAAGGTATTTCAGGTTGCTGTAGTCGCAAACACTGACGATACGCAGCGTTCCAAATCCGACTCCTCCGGCGCGGTGCAATTCGAGGAACAAGCCTCGCGCCACATCAGCACGAGCACCGACCAGATCATCAGCGGCATCCAGATCGCGGACATGTGGAAAAACCCGGCCAACGGCAACGTTCATGTACTGGCGGTCCTGCCGCGCCTGCAAACGGCAACCAGCCTGCGCCAGCAAATCGGCGAACTCGATGATGCCACCCGCGACTATGTCGCTCAATCGCGCAAGGAAGACGACCTGTTCCTGAAAATTGCCGCTGCCAGCCACGCACTGGAAACGCAACTGGAACGCGACGGGTTGCAAAAGAATCTGCAGGTTGTGGATATCACCGGTCGCGGGGTTGAGCCGCAATGGAACAGCGACAAGCTCAAGGCCGATCTGGGGGATCTGCTGAAACGAGTCAGCATTGCACCACGTGTGGCGCCCGGTTCACCCGCGGGATTGGAGGAAATCGTGGCCGGGGCGTTGGCAAGAGCCGGTTTCATGCCGGATACCGGCGATCATCCCGCCTACGTGCTGCAAGCCCGCATGAATCTGAACGATCTGGGATTAATAGACGGTTGGTACTGGCAGCGCGGCAATCTGGAAATCACCCTGACCGAAACAGCCAATAACCGGGTACGCGGAACCAAGCAATGGAGTATCAAAGGCAACGCCCAGAATACGGCCGAAGCGGTTCAGCGCGCCATGGACCAAGCCGACGCCATTTTGAAACGCGAACTGGGCGATACGATCATCGGCATGGCAACTGCACGGCAAGAGTAGCTTTTACAGCTCCGATCAAACGTTGAACAGGAAATTCATCACGTCGCCGTCCTGCACGACGTAGTCTTTCCCTTCCACGCGCATCTTTCCCTTTTCTTTTGCGCCCGCTTCACCGCCACAGGCGATGAAGTCGGCGTAGGAAATGGTCTGCGCACGGATGAATCCCTTCTCGAAATCCGTGTGGATCACGCCCGCCGCCTGCGGCGCGGTGTCGCCCTTGTGGATGGTCCATGCGCGCACTTCCTTCACGCCGGCCGTGAAATAGGTCTGCAGGCCCAGCAGCTCGTAGCCGGTGCGGATCAGGCGATTCAAGCCGGGCTCGTCCAGGCCGAGGTCGGCGAGGAACTCCTTTTTGTCTGCCTCCTCCAAGTCGGCCAGTTCGGCTTCGATCTTCGCGCACAGCGCCACGACCGGCGCGCCTTCTTTCGCCGCGTGCTCGCGCAGGCGATCCAGATGCGGGTTATTCTCGAAGCCGTCTTCCAGCACGTTGCCGACATACATCGCGGGCTTGATGGTAAGCAGGCACAGCGGTTTGATGAGCTGCTTTTCTTCGTCGCTCAAACCGAATGTACGGGCCGGCTTGCCTTCGTTCAGGTGAGGCAGCAGCCGCTCCAGCACAGCCACCAGTTTCTGCGCATCCTTGTCGCCGGACTTGGCCTTCTTGCCGTCGCGCTGGATGGTACGCTCAACCACGGCCAGGTCGGCCAGCGCCAGTTCGGTGAGGATGACTTCGATGTCGGAGATCGGGTCGACCTTGCCGGCCACATGTACCACGTTGGGATCGTCGAAGCAGCGCACGACGTTGACGATGGCATCGGTCTCGCGGATGTTGGCAAGGAACTGGTTGCCCAAGCCTTCTCCCTTGGACGCACCAGCAACCAGGCCGGCGATGTCGACGAACTCGACGATGGCCGGCTGCATGCGTTGCGGATTGACGATCTTCGCCAGCTCGGCCATGCGCGGATCGGGCACCTCGACGATGCCGACGTTGGGCTCGATAGTGCAGAAAGGGTAATTTTCTGCAGCGATGCCCGCCTTGGTGAGCGCGTTGAACAGCGTGGATTTACCCACGTTAGGGAGGCCGACGATACCGCATTTCAAACTCATGATTGTTTCCTCTTAAACAGGATACGGGATTCGGGATACGGGATACAGTCGGCACGGCGCACCGCTTGCTGTATCCCGTATCCTGTATCCTGAATCCTAATTGCTATGCAATTTAAGCATCGCTGCTTCCATTTTTCCTTCGATGACCGGCGCCGCGACATCCAGTGCGCGTTTCAGCGCTTCATCGATCAAGACCTGCTCTTCCTTGCGCGGCGCGTTAAGCACGTAATTCACCACTTCCGAGCGCTCGCCGGGGTGACCGATGCCGATGCGCAGGCGCCAGAAATCCTTGGTACCGAGATGCGCGATGATATCTTTCAGGCCGTTGTGTCCGCCATGCCCGCCGCCCAGCTTGAGCTTCGCGCTGCCCGGAGGCAGGTCGAGCTCGTCATGCACGACCAGTATCTGGTCCGGCAATATCTTGTAAAACAGCGCCAGCGCGACCACTGCCCGCCCGCTTACATTCATGAAAGTCTGCGGCTTGAGCAGACTGGTTTCATGCCCATGCACAGTGGCACGTGCAACCAGGCCGTGAAACTTGTTGTCGGATTTGAAATTGGCGCCGTGCATGCGCGCAAGTTCATCCACCCACCAGAACCCAGCGTTATGGCGTGTGGCTTCGTATTCCCTGCCGGGGTTGCCCAGCCCGACGATCAGCTTGATTGGTTCGCTCATAATGAAAAAACCCGCCATGCACCGTTAGATCGCATGGCGGGTCGTACAGTTTGCAGATTACTTCTTGGCGTCTGCTGCGGGCTTCGCTGCGGCAGCTGCAGGAGCAGCGGCCGCTGTTGCGGCGGCAGATGCAGCTTCGGAAGCAGCGGCTTCAGCGGCAGCCTCGACATGTCCGCGCGGTACCTGCACCGTCGCCACGGCATCGCTGGCGTGGTGGTGACCCGAAACCTCGACGCCCTTGGGCAGCTTGATGTCGGAGACGTGGATGGAGTGACCCAGATCCAGAGCGGCCAGATCCACTTCGATCGCCGCGGGCAGATCGGCCGGCAAGCAGGTGATTTCCAGGTCGTTCAATACGTGACTGATGATGCCGCCGCCGGTCTTCACGCCCGGGGCGATGTCCGCGTTGATGAAGTGCAACGGCACCTTCATGTGGATCTTCTTCTTCGCATCGACGCGCTGGAAGTCGATATGCAACACTTGCTGGCGGAACGGGTGCATCTGGAAGTCACGCAGGAGAACGGACTGCTTCTTGCCGTCCAGATCCAGCGACAGGATCGATGCGTGGAACGCTTCGTTGCGCAGTGCGTAATACAATGTATTGTGATCGAGTTCGATCATGGATGCCTCGCCTGTGCCATAAACGATGCCAGGGACGCGATTCGTCTTGCGCAGACGGCGGCTCGCACCCGTTCCTTGCGCTTTGCGTGTTGTTGCTGCGATTTCGATAGCCATTTTACTTCTCCACTTCTAGTGAAGCTCTCCGCGACCAGAGGGCTTCGGGTTGCGCGATGACCAACATGGCCATCGCAAATTCTCAGTCCATGAACAGCGAACTGACCGACTCTTCCGCATTGATTCGACGCATGGTTTCAGCCATCAGTTCGGCCACGCTCAGCTGGCGGATGCGTTTGCAGTTGCGCGCTTCTTCGCGCAGCGGGATGGTGTCGGTCACCACCAGCTCGTCGATCGCGGATTTTTCCAGACGTTCGATCGCCGGACCGGACAGCACCGGATGGGTACAGTAGGCGATCACCCGCTCGGCGCCCTTTTCTTTCAAGGCATTGGCCGCTTCGCACAAGGTGTTTGCCGTATCCACCATGTCGTCCATGATGATGCAGGTGCGCCCGGCAACGTCGCCGATGATGTTCATCACCTTGGCTACATTGGGCTTCGGACGGCGCTTGTCGATGATCGCCAGGTCCGATTCCAGGCGCTTCGCCAGCGCACGGGCACGCACCACACCGCCCACATCGGGCGAAACCACCACCAGGTTCTGGAAGTTCTGCTTCCATACATCCGACAGCAGGATAGGCGCGGCATAGATATTGTCCACCGGGATATCGAAGAAACCCTGGATCTGGTCGGAGTGCAAGTCCATGGTCAGCAGGCGGTCGACGCCGACGCCGACCAGCATGTCCGCCACCACCTTGGCGGTGATCGCCACGCGCGCGGAGCGCGGACGGCGGTCCTGGCGGGCATAGCCGAAATACGGCAATGCCGCGGTAATACGGGCTGCCGAGGCGCGCTTCAGCGCATCCACCATCACCATCACTTCCATCAGGCTGTCGTTGGTCGGCACGGAAGTGGACTGCAGCACGAACACGTCCTTGCCGCGCACATGCTCGAGGATCTCGACCATCACTTCGCCGTCGGAGAAACGGCCCACCGTGGCGCGACCGAGATGGATGTGCAGATGCTTCGCCACGTCTTGCGCGAGCTTGGGATTGGCATTGCCGGTGAAGACCATCATGTCGCCGGACATGAGTACCTCGCAAATTTAAAATGGGCGCGAACGCCCATCATGACTTCATTGAAGAATCTGGCTGGGGAGGTAGGGATCGAACCTACGAATGTCGGAATCAAAATCCGATGCCTTACCACTTGGCGACTCCCCAATTAACTGCTCAGAAGCCGTTTAAACCACTGCTTGCGCTACGTTTTAAACAGCCTCTGTCACAACAAAATCTTTCAGCGGATGCTGCTGCAAACCCCGCGCGACAAATCCGCGCATATTCGACGGCAACCGCTGCAATACCGCTTGTGCTTCCGCTTCCGTATCGAATTCGGCAAATACGCAGGCGCCGGAACCTGTCATCAGTGCCGGGCCGAATTGCGCCAGCCAGGCCAGATGTTCGCCAACCACCGGATACAGCTTACAAGCCACTGCCTGCAGATCGTTTTTCAGCCCGTTCCGGGCCCCCGCTCGAAAATCCAACCCCTTCGGAAGGGCGCGCATTGTCATCGAAATCGTATTTCGTGTCAATTCGGGATGAGTGAATATCTGCGCCGTGGGCACTTGCACGGGGGGGCACAACACGACGTACCACGCGTCAGGCAGGGAACAGGGCTGCAATTGCTCGCCCACCCCCTCGGCAAAGGCATTCTCGCCAAAAATGAACACCGGCACATCCGCCCCCAGCGCCAATCCGAGCTGCATCAGCCTCTGGCGCGACAAACCCAGCTGCCACAGCCGGTTCAAGACCAGCAAGGTGGTTGCCGCATCCGAACTCCCGCCGCCCAGGCCTCCGCCCATCGGAATGCGTTTTTCCAGTTCGATATCCACGCCCAGCCTGCAGCCGGTCTCTTGTTGCAGCAGCCGCGCGGCACGCACGCAAAGATCCTGCTCCGAAGGCACACCTTCGAGCGCATTGATGCGGTGCACTTCGCCATCCGTGCGCAACGTGAAATTCAGGGTGTCACTCAGGTCGATGAAGCGGAACAGGGTTTGCAGCAAGTGATAGCCGTCGGCACGGCGCCCGACCACGTGCAGGAACAGATTGAGTTTGGCGGGCGCCGCGCAGGTAAGTCTGTTCACTGCGCTTCCCACTCGTCGATCAGCAACAACACCTCCGTGCCGTCCCGCTGCAGCTTCAGCCGCAGCGGCAACGCATCCGGTCCCAGCGCCGCGTAGCGCGAATAGCTGATTTCCCATCCCTGCTGGTGCAGCCTCCCCACCTGCCCGTTAGCATCCCGCTCCAGGCTGGATTCGCCATCCGGTGCAGGCAGGGCGGTGACCCAGTAACGCAGGCCCGAGAGCGGCAATTGCCATCCCAGCGCCTGCTGCATCAGGGTCTCCATATCCTGCGCGGTGTAATGTTTGCCGGAGGTGTCCAGCGTGACCCCGTTCATGTCGCGGTGTATGCGCGCCATCGTCTGTCCCAGCGGGGCAAGCAGCAGGATTTCATCCTCGTCAGCACGGTGCACCCAACGCATTCCGGCGCTGTCATGCAAATCGCCCTGCTTGACAGCGACACGCCCGTTGAATGCAAACGGCGCATCCGGCAGCGCAGGCCGTTGCACTGCAACAGGTGCAGTCGCGCAGCCCGCAAGCAGGATCACAAGCAACAGGAGGAAATGACGCATATCTTACGGGAGGAAGCGTTTCATCACCGCTTTGAGTGCTTCGTTGTCCGGGTTGGCCTTTGCACTGTCCTCCCATACCTTGCGCGCGCCCTCCTTGTCGCCGCGCTTCCACAGAACTTCGCCCAGATGCGCGGCAATTTCGGGATCAGGATCGGCCTTATACGCCTTATTCAAGTATTCGACGCTCTTGTCCAGGTTGCCCAGCAGGTATTGCCCCCATCCCATGCTGTCGATGATGGCGGCATCGTCCGGCGCGAGCTGGTAGGCCTTTTCCACCAGCTTGATCGCTTCCGGGATGCGCTGATTGCGATCCAGCAGGCTGTAGCCAAGCGCGTTGTAAGCATGTGCATTGTCCGGCGCGACCTTCATCAGCTTGCGGATGAGCTGCTCGAACAACTCCTCCTTGTTCAGCTTGTCGGCCGCCATTGCCGTCTGGTAAAGCAAGTCCGGATTCTCAGGAAATTTTTCCAGGCCTTTCGTCAGCACCTGATAGCTGGCTTCGTATTGCTTGTCCTCACGCAGCAGCTGCGCGTCGATCATGATCAATTGCACGCGTTGCTGATCGGTCTTCGGTTCTGCATGCTGCAAAGCCTCGCGCGCCTCGCCCAGTTTGCCCGCCTTGTCCAGCAGTGCGACTTCGCGCAAGCGGGCAGCGTAGCTGTATTCGCCGTCCTGAACCTGCCGGTACTGTTCGAGCGCCTCCGCATCGTTCTGTCTCACTTCGTTCAGCTGCGCAAGGTAGTAATGCACTGTGCTTTGATCCTTGCCGCCCTTGCCCAGGGCTTGCCGCAACTCCTGCTCGGCCTGTGCGTAATCACCCATCTGCATGGAAATGAGGGCAACAGCAAAGGCCAGATCCGGACTGTCCGGCTGGTCTTTCAGCAAGTGCTGGAACTCGTCGCGTGCGGCGGCAAACTGCTTCTGGCTCAGCAAGGCTCGCGCGTAGTACAGCCGCAGCTCCTTGTTATCCGGATGCGCGGCCAGGAATTTCTTCAGCAGTTCCAGCCCCCTCGGCGGATCGACATTCAGATACAACTCCGCCTCGAACACGGCGGCCGCATCCCAGTCCGGGCGCAATGTCACTGCCCTGTGTATCTCGGTCAGCGCGAGATCGTTCTTGCCTGCAGCGGCCGCTGCCTGAGCGACGGCCCAGTGACCTTCCGCCACGTCAGGATAGGGATGGGTCACCTCGATCAGCCAGTCCAGGGCGGCAGTCTTGTCCGGCACGCGTGCGACCAAAGGATATATGCCGGTAAACGTGCGTCCCGCATTGGCGGGGTCGGACTGCAGCACCTCCGCCAGAACCGGGCTCGCTTCCTGCAGCTTGCCACCGCTCAACAACAGCGAGAGCAGCATCTGCCTGGCGAGCGGCGAAGAGGGCTCCAGGTCCTGCCATAATTTGAATGCCTCGACTGCTGTGTCGTACTGGCGCGCCTCGTACGCCAATTGCGCGGCACGTCTCGCCACGCGGGGATCGCGTGTCGTCTTGGCCAGATCCAGGTAAGCCTGTGCCGCCAACTCCGGCTGGTTGCGCTGCGCGGCGATATCGCCCAGCAGGAATTCATACAGCAGGTGGTCGGTCAGGGGCACCTTGGGCAAGTCCGGCTTGGGCGCCTCGACGATCTGTTCCAGATTCGCCTTGCCGGTCGGCTCGGGCGTGCTGTCGACCTGCCGTTGCGGCGCGTGCGCACAGGCCGCCAACAGGGGAATGCAGGCGAACAGGTAATAACGTATCGAGAAGTTCATCATGTCGGCTTGTTTCTGGGCGGGGCTATATATTAGCTGAACTCCGCCCCCATCGGGCAATGCCTTACGCGGGGGCGCACGGCTGAATATCCTTGATGTGTCCTTCTTCGGCGAACACCGGGAACAGCAGCGGCAGCAGCAACAGCGTGAACAGTGTGGCAGAGACGATGCCTCCCACGATCACCACGGCAAACGGGCGCTGGGTTTCGGAACCGATCCCGTGCGACAGCGCGGCGGGCATCAGGCCGATACCGGCCATCAACGCCGTCATCAGGATGGGACGCAAACGCGCCACGGCCCCTTCCATCACACTTTCGACCAGCGACAGACCGTTGCGCATCCCTTCGATGAATTGCTCCACCATGATGACGCCATTCTGCACCGAGATTCCGGCCACGGCGATGAAGCCGACCGCAGCGGAAACCGACAGATGCAGTCCGGCAAGCCCGAGGCCGGCCAAGCCGCCGATCAGCGTGAACGGTACCATCAGGATCACCAGCAATGCCTTGCGCATGGATTTGAACGCCCAGAACAGCAACACGAATATCATCAGTACGGACAGGGGAACGATCACTTTCAGGCGCTTGAGCGCGCGTTGCTGGTTCTCGAACTGGCCGCCCCAGGTCATCGAGTAACCCGGCGGCAACACCACTTGCTGGTTCACCTTCTCCATCGCCTCGGCGACAAAACTGCCCTGATCCCGCCCGAGCAGGTTGGCCTTCACTGCGACGACGCGGCCGCCCGCTTCGCGCCCGACGCGCGCAGCGCCCTGGCGCACTTCGATATCGGCGATGGAACCGAGCGGTATCGTTCCTCCGGTCGGCAGCACGATAGGCAGATTGGGTACGTCATCGACCGCGTCACGGTCAGGGTAATCCAGCCTCAATGTCACATCGAAGCGGCGGTCGCCCTCGTAAAACACATTGGCCGCGTTGCCCCCGAACGCAGTCTGGATGGTCGCGTTCACATCGTTGATATTCAGCCCGTAGCGCGACATGCGGATACGGCTGAGCGTGATATTGAGCTCGGTCTGCCCGCCCACCTTGATCGCAGCGACATCCGCCGCACCGCGTATGCTGCTCAGGATGTCCGCGACCTGCGTGGACTTGTCTTCGAGTATCTCAAGGTCGGGGCCGAATATCTTGATCGCGATTTCGCCCTTCACACCGGACAGCGCCTCTTCCACGTTATCCTGGATGACTTGCGAGAAATTGGTCGGCACGCCCGGGATGCTGTGTATCTGCTTCGTCATGTCGGCGATCAGCGCTTCCTTGTCGGCAAAACGCCAGGTGTCGTGCGGCTTGAGGTCGGCCATTATTTCCAGGTTGTTGGGTCCTTTCGGGTCGGTGCCGTCATCCGGACGGCCGACCTGTGTGGTGACATTATTGACCTCGGGATAGGACCTGAGGATGGCACGCACCTGGCGCTCGACTTCCTTGGTCTTGTCCAGCGCGGTCGCTGGCGGCAGACTGATCGTCAACCAGATATTGCCCTCATCCAGCTTGGGCAGGAACTCGCTGCCGAGCAGGGGCGAACCGGCCAAAGCCACGGCCAGCATGCCGATCGCGGCAATTACGATGGCCTTGCGCCGCGTCTCGGCCCACACCAGCAGGCGGCGATAGCGCTGTTGCAGGTGATGCATCCAGTTGCTGTGCTTTTCGGCAAGATCCTTGTTCTTCACCGCATAGCACAGCAAAGTCGGCACCAGCGTCAGCGTCAGCAGGATCGCACCGAGCAACGCGAACGTCAGGGTGAACGCCATCGGCGAGAATATCTTCCCCTCGACGCGCTGGAAGGTAAAGATCGGCACAAAGGCCAGGATGATGATCAGTTTGGCGAACAGGATGGGGCGGCCCAGTTCTATCCCGGTCTGTTTGATCAGGTGGATGCGCCACCCGTACGTATGATGCTGCGCCAGGTCATCCGCTTTGGCCAGGGCAAGCCTCACCATCAGCGCCTCGACCAGCACGACCGCACTATCGATGATGATGCCGAAGTCGACTGCACCCAGCGAAATCAGGTTGGCGGAAACGCCGCGCGCGTCCATCAGTATGAAGGCGAACAGCATCGCCAGCGGAATGATGATCGCCACGCTCAACGCCGCATACCAGTTGCGCAGGAACAGGATCAGTATGGCGACCACCAGAACCGCCCCGACGATCAGGTTTTCGGTGACGGTATGGACCGTATGACGTACCAGGTCTGTGCGGTCGTAATACGGGACGATCTTCACGCCGGGGGGCAGCTTTTGCGAGAGCTGGTCGAGCCGCTGCTTGAGCGCCTCGACCACCTTGCTGGCGTTCTGCCCCTTGGTCATCCGCACGACGCCCTGCACGATGTTGTCGTAATCGTTGAAGGCGACGATACCCGAGCGCGGGCGGTAGCCGATGGCCACTTCGCCGACATCGCTCACCAATACCGTTTTGCCGTCCTTTGCGGTGACCACGACACGCGCGATATCCTCAATGCTTTTGAACAGTCCGATGCTGCGCAACACCAGCGCCTCATCGCCGCGCTGGATGACGCCGCCGCCGGTATTGCTGCTGTTCGCGCTGATCGCCTGCGACACCTGGTCGATGCTCACACCGTATTTGCGCAGCAGGAAGGGATTGATGCGAACCTGATATTCCTTGACCGTTCCGCCAAAGCTGTTCACGTCGGCCACGCCGGGCACCTGGCGTATTGCGGGGCGCAATACCCAATCCTGCAATGCCCGCACCTCGTTGAGCGACATGCCGGCCGGCGCATCCAGCACATAGCGGTACACCTCGCCGACGGCATTGGTCAGCGGGGCCAGGCCGGGCTGCAGGCCCGGCGGCAAGGTGACGTTCTGCAGATGCTCCATCACCTGCTGCCGGGCAAAATAATCGTCGGTATTGTCGGCAAAGGTGAGTGTCACGACAGACAGGCCGGTGATGGAAACGGAGCGCAATTGCGTCATGCGCGGAACGCCGCTCATCTCGCGCTCGATAGGCAGGGTGATGCTGCGCTCGACCTCTTCCGGCGCCTGACCCGGCGATTGGGTGACGATCTGCACCTGCACATCCTGCACATCGGGGAACGCCTCGATCGGCATGTCCTGCACGGCACGCCAGCCGACGATCACCAGCACCGCCGCTGCCGCCAGCACGAACACCCGTTGCTGCAGCGCAAAGGAAAGTAGTTTGTCTAACATGTCGTCACTGACAGAGCGCGATCAGTCATTGCCAGACAATTCGGAATTCAGCAGCAAAGCCCCGGTAGTGACCACCCGTTCGCCGGGCTGCAGCCCTTCCTTCACATAGCTGTATTCGTGACTTTGCAGGCCGAGCTCGATGCGACGGCGCTGCAACACACCGGGCGATTGCTCCACAAACACGAAGCTGTGCAGTCCCTGTGAGAACAGGGCGGTATTGGGAATGCGCGGAATGTTATGGCGGCTGTCTGCCACGGGCGTGGCTCTTGCGAACATTTCCGGCTTGAGACGGTGCGAACTGTTGTCGATTTCGGCGCGCACCTGGATACGGCGGGTAACCGGATCCAGCGCCTCTGCAATAACCGTGATCTTCCCCTTGAAAGTCTCTTCGGGGTAGGCATCCACCTCCACCGACACCGGCTGCCCCACCCTCACCTTGTCCAGGTAGAGCTCGGGCAAGTCGATCAGCGCCCACAGCCTTTTCGAATCGGTAATGACGAAGAGCGGATTGGCCGCATCGGTACGGACCTCGCTGCCCAGGTTCACCTGGCGTTCGCTTACCGTCCCGCCGATGGGCGCGCGCAGAATGAACTTTCCGTCCGTGATCGACGCCGTGCTTTGCAGATTACGCAACCGCGCTTCGGTGCGCTGCGCCTCTGCCTCGGCCTGATGAAAGTCGGCTTCGGCCGATTCCTTATCCTTGAGCGAGATACCATTCACTTTCAATAATGCGCCGGCTCGCTCATTCGCCTGACGTTTGCGTTCGAGGTCCGCCTTTGCCTTCACATCATCCGAAGTGGCCTGGGCATAGTCGGGGGCGTCCAGTACGAGCAGTTCATCGCCCGCCCTGATCTCGCTTCCCGCGTCAGCCGCGATCTTCAGCACGCGCCCCCCAATCGGGGAAAACACGCGCGCGGTCCGGTTGTCATCGTAAGCGAGGCGCGCATTCAGTGAATCGACCATGGGCTCCGGATAGCTCTCCACCGGCCTGATCTGCAGAAATGCAAGCTGAGGCGCATTCTCCGCGAAGCGTATCGTGTCTTTTGAAGTATGTGCAACAGCCTTCTCTACACCGGATTCCGGCTTGGACGGCGCCTGGAATTTCTGCCAGCCGATGTAGCCAACTGCAACCAGTATCACCACCGCCAATCCCGCCATGATTTTCTTCAACTGACCGCTCACTCTGGTTTCGTCCCCGCCGTATCTTTCGTTTCGCGATTCCACCAACCGCCGCCCAGCGCCTGGAACAGTGCAGCCGTGTCCCCAAGCCGGTTGGTCTGCGCCTGCACCAGATTGATGTTTGCCAGCTGTTCGTTCTGCTGCACGACCAGCAAGGTCTGAAAATCCACCGCCCCGGCCTCGTACTGCTTTTGCGTCAGATCGCCCATCTTGCCCGCCGCCTGCGCCGCGGTCGCAGCTGCTTTCAACGCCTGAGCATCGGATTGGATGACATACAGCGCATCGGCCACGTTCTGCAATGCGGCCATCACCACACTGCGGTACTGGGCACCGGCAAGGTTCAGCCCCTGTTGCGCAGCGCGCGATTTGGCGCGCAGCGTTCCGCCGTCGAAAATGGTCTGCGCGACATTGCCCGTCAGGTCAAAGAAGCCGCCGCCGCTCTTGAACATCCAGCTCGGCGACGAAGCCATCCCCCCAATCGCGCCGGTGATGGCGAACTGCGGCAGCGTATTGGCGATAGCCACGCCGTATTGGGCGCTGGCGTAATGCAGCTGCGCTTCCGCAATGCGCACGTCGGGGCGCTGTTCCACCAGCCTGGAGGGCAGGCTCAGCGGCAGCTTCTGCGGCAGATGCAGCGAATCCAGCGTAAACGTTTCGTCGATATCCTGATCCGGCGTATTGCCGGCCAGTACGCGCAACAGGTCCCGTGTCTTCTCCAGTTGTTGCTGCAACGGAACCAGCGCCTGCTGGGCAAGTGCACAAGTCAGCTCCTGCTGTGTCACGTCCATCTCCGAGACATAACCGAGCTTGAGCTGGTTGCGCACGATTTCCAGCGCCTGCTGGTCCAGGCTGACGATCTTGAGCTGCGCCGCGATCTGGGCGCGCAATGAAGCTTCCTGGATGGCAGCCGCAACCACATTGGATGCAAGCGTGATATAGGTTGCCTCCAGTTGCATCTGCTGCATCTCGACCTGGGCCTGTGCCGACTCCACCATCCGTCGGTTCATGCCGAACACGTCCGGTACATAGCCGACAGTGACTTGCGCGACATGGAAATTGTAGTAAGCCGGGCCGTTGTATATCGGCCCCGCAGGGTTGGAATAAGTCTGGATGACCGTACCGTTACCTTGGATGCCGGGCGAGTTACCGCCCATGTTGCCCGCGAGCTTGTTGCGCGAAGGCGAATAGCTCGCTCCGACCGTGGGATAGAAAAATCCCTGCTGTGCGGCCGTGTACTCCTCCGCCTGTCGCAAGGCAGCCTGAGCTGCCTCGATATCCGGATTGGCTTTAAAGGCGCGCTTGATCAGCGCATCGATCTGGGGCGACTGGAACAGGGTCCACCAATCGGCAGGAATATCCTGGGCTGGAACGAATTTCTGCGTTTCGCCAAGCGGCACCGGTGCCGTCGCAGTATCCTGCGTCACGGCAGGAGCGCCATAACTCGCTGCCGCGGGCGCGGCGGGATGTTTGAAATCCGGGCCCGCCGCGCAACCGCACAAGGCAGCCAACAGACAAAACGACACTGAATTTTTCGGCGACACCTTCAAACTGACCACCCTTAAGACAAACCGGAATTGCATACAAAAAGCGAAGCCCCGAAGACGCGCGATTCTAACCGAGTTTTAGCGAACATCTCGATGTATTCCCTGAATTTCCGGTTATATAAAAATTTACATTTGCCGGACGCATTGAACACAACCACCGTTCAAAGTTCCAGATGGAAGCGAAGTGCATAAACGTCTATCGGCCCGCGATCGGCATTGTAGGCAGGGTTCTGGATGCGCTGGTAGTCCGCGGTCAACCAGTAATCCTTGCCAAGACTCAAACTGTAAAAGCCTTCAACAATATCTTCCGGCCGGTAATTCAATTTGCCGTCGCCAATGAAAAACGAGATGCCGCCTGCCTCAAGAAACCGGCGACGGTCCGCCGATATGGCGTTGCGCATCAGCGATAGACCGACCGTATCGCCGTGTCGCTGCCATTGATCGCCCTTGACCAGGAAGCCACTGGAAAACGAAGCGTCCGCTTCGGTAAAGGCATAGGTCTCCGTACGTCCGTCCGCTTTCATGGTGCGCATGAAGAACCCCGTGCTGTCGCTGACCTCCTGCTCGATATTGATGCCGAGCCCGTACTTGGTCTTGACGCCATTGCGCACCGCATAGAGCGCATCCGGTCCGGTATACGAACCCGGATGGGTATTGAGCCATGCCAGCGCATCGCTGAAGCTGGCCAGATTGGCGCGATCCCGCCATCCCAGCAACCGCACCGCGCCGGGGCGGCCATGCAGCGTATGCGCATGTTCGACTTCGAACTGGTCTCCGTAGTGGCTGCCGATCGCGTAGTCGAGCGGCAATCCATTCGGGGTCTCCGGCCCCGTCATGCGGCCGTAGCGCAGTACCCAGTCATCCCGATACCATTCGCCGGCGAAGCCCCAGCCGAAACCGCGCGCGTCGGCCGCATAATCATAAGCCGCATAGGTCATGTTCCCCCAGTTCATGAACTGGGTGCGCGGATCCTTGGCGTAGATGTTCGGATCGAAGACGTCCAGCGTCGAAAAATTCCCGACCGTCAGCACAAAGCGATTCTTGTCATGCCAACCCGCCATCTGGTTGAGGTCGGATTCGACATGCTCGGCACCGCCGCCATTGTTCCAGGTCTGGCGGAGAAAAAGCTTCTGCCTGTAAAGGGTGGGGTTGGGCCCGGCGGCGCGGGTGATCTCGCCATTGGTGAAGCCCGCAAGGCCGATCAGGTTGCCGGAAAACGGCATCCCCTGAAAGACTTCCGGAGTGAAATAGACTTCGCCGTCTTTCCAGGGGCGAAACCCCAGAAAGGCATCCACGGAAAACGTGTACATCGTCTCGGCATTCGAGTTCAGGCTGTTCGGCCCGGAATAGGCCGCCGGGTAGGCAGGATGTCTCTGCCAGTTGTATGTCGACTGCACCCTTGCGGTCGTATCTTCGACATCGGATGTGTCTGCCTGGCACCAGGACGACAGGGCAGACGCAAACAATACAAGTGCGAGCCCGAACGGGGAGAAAGCCACACCCGGGCAACCAGGTAATCTAAAACGCAAAGCCCTTCTCCTTCTTGTCACGACAGAGACCAAAAGCAGGAATGTTCTTCAAGACATATCACCGTTGGCCTGAGCACAAACAGCGTTACGTGGCAGTCAGGAAAAGGGTAGGACCGTTGATCGGCCAATGATGCCGCCCCCCGCGCCCAGCGAGTTAAAGGCAGCGAACTGCGCGATAGCGTACCGAATACTCCCCGCTTTGCCGTCAGATGAACCACCACTCACTTCTCGATCGAGTACCCGCAAATGGCGCCCGGAAAATAAACCCGCGGATTCTGCATTCAGTTCATGTGAATGTAAAGTGACATTTCGATGACCTCGAATGGGGGGATTGAGGCTCCGCGACCCGCTGTTTTGGTGCGATTCCGGATATTGGGTTATATTCCGCCAATACGCACGAAAAACAATACCGCGACCGCAATGAATCCACCCGTCACCCTTTCGGCACAAAACCTGGTGCGCCACCGCGACCATCGTCTGGTGGTGGACAACGTGTCGCTGGAACTGAGACGGGGTGAGGTGCTTGGTCTGCTGGGACACAACGGTGCAGGCAAAAGCACGACTTTGCAGATGCTCACTGGCGCGTTGCCGCCGCAAAGCGGGCAGATTCAGGTATGCGGCTTCGATCTGCTGCATCAACCCCTGCAGGCAAAAGCCTGCATCGGGTTCCTGCCGGAACACCCTCCGCTGTATCGCGACATGCGCGTCGACGACTTTCTGCTGTTCGCCGCACGCCTGCACCGCATACCGTCGGCAAAACTTGCCGCGGCGCTGGAACTGTCCAAACAACGCTGTGGCTTGCAGGAATACGGAAAAAAGATCATCGGCACACTGTCGAAAGGCTACCAGCAGCGTGTAGGCATCGCCCAGGCGATCATCCACAATCCCGCGGTGGTGGTGCTGGACGAGCCCACCGTCGGCCTCGACCCGGCGCAGATCCGCGACATTCGCACGCTCATCCGCGAACTCGGGAACGGCAGCAGCGTGATTCTTTCCACGCACTTGCTGAACGAAGTGGAAAGCATCTGCGACCGCGTGATCATTCTGCAAAAAGGCCGCCTGATCTACAGCGGCAGCAGTGCGGAGATGCTCACGAACGGCAATATGGAAGAGGCATTCCTGCTGATCACCGAGCAGTCATCTCCAGAAACCACCCGATGAAACGACGTCTCGCCATGACTGCCACCCCCACCCCGCCCCTGATGGAACTGCCAGCCATTCGGCTTTCCCCCCAACACGGTGCGCGAATGCGACGGGTCCGGGAGGGAGGGATGGCGACTGTTCCCGCAATCGGCTGCTACGCAGTGACGTGTCACAGTCGCTACCCGAAAGCGGGCAAGTCGAAGGTTATCCCCCGACCGGAAAGGGAACAACCGATGCCTCGCGATCTTCAATTCTTCGAGGCTGCTGCTACATGATCCGCATCATCGCAAAGAAGGAATTCCGCAGCCTGGTCTCCGCACCATCCACTTGGTGGATGCTGGCGCCGATGCAGTTCCTGTTCGCATGGTTCTACTTCGGGCGCATTGACGATTACCTGCAGGTGCAGGCGCAACTGACCCAGCTCGACAACGCGCCGGGCGCGACCATAGCCATAGTCTCGCCCGTGTGCAGCGTGCTGGCGCTGATGCTGATGATGCTGATCCCGCTGTACACCATGCGCCTCATCGCGGAGGAACGCCGCAATCGGACATGGGTGCTGCTGCTCACCGCCCCCGTCTCTGCCGCCCATATCGTGCTCGGGAAATTCATCGGCCTGATGCTGCTGATCGCGCTTATCGTGGCGTGCTGCGCCACAATGCTGTTCACGCTGCTGCTCGGCACGCATGCCGACGTCGGACTCATGCTCGCCAATATTCTGGGCATGCTGCTCCTCGCCGCCAGCTATGCCGCGCTCGGCCTGTACTTTTCGGCCTTGAACAGGCAGCCCGTCATCGCCGCCGCCAGCGCGCTGGGCGTATCGTTTGCCCTGTGGCTGATCGAATTGACCGCCAGCGACACCCGCGGATTTCTGCGCGCGATCTCGCCGAACTCGCACTTCCAGACACTGAACGCGGGTATGGTCAGCAGCGCCGACCTGATCTATTTTGCGCTATTCATCGTCACACTGCTGTGGCTGACGATACGCCGACTGAACGACGAACGGTGCCGCGCATCATGAAGCGCGTGCTGCCCACCCTCAAACGAATCGTTTCCCTGCTGCTGGTACTGGCCGCCGCGGGCGCGCTGTTCCAGCTGGCCGCAAGCCATCCTGCGCAGTGGGACGTCACGCAGAACGCGCTCAACAGCCTGGAACCCGGCAGCGTGGATGCACTGGCACTGTTGAAAGGTCCGGTGAAGATCACGGTGTATGCCACACAGCAGGACGCACGATTTGGCGACATACGCAAATTCATCAGCGAATTCGTTGCGCTGTACCAACGCTACAAACCCGACATTTCGCTGACCTTCGTCGATCCCGTCAAGGAACCGGAAGCAATGCGAAAAGCCTCCATCAAGGGTAACGGCGAAATGGTGGTTGAGTTCGCAGGACGCAACGAGCACCTCACCACGCTGAACGAGCAGACGCTTTCGAGCGCCCTGCTGAGCCTGGCCCACGACAAGGACCAGACGCTGGCGTATCTGGGCGGCCACGGCGAGCGCAAGCTGGAGGGCATCGCCAACGACGATCTTGGCGATTTCGGCGCCCGCCTGAAGCAGCTCGGTTACAGCGCCGTCAGCCTCAATCTCGCATTGGCACAGGATATACCTGCCAACACCAGCGTATTGGTCATCACCCAACCGCAAATAAGATTGATGCCGGGCGAAGTCGGCAAGCTGCTGCGTTACATCGATGACGGCGGGAACCTGTTGTGGCTGGCCGACGCCGGACCGCTCCGCGGCCTCGAACCACTGGCCGAGAAGCTGGGCATATCGTTCATGCCGGGTATCGTGATCGATCCCGCCGCGCAGGAGATGAACGCGCCACTGGACTGGACGCTGGGCACGGGTTACCCGCCGCATGCAATCACGCGCAACTTCGACCTGATCACGGCATTCCCGGATGCGCGGGCGATCAGCGTCGACCAGAAAGATGGCTGGCAAACCCACACGCTGGTCGAGGGGGCGCAGCGCGGCTGGGTCAGCGATCACGGGATCGGCAAACATATCGACAAGGATCGCGACATCCCGGGCCCTTTCAGCCTGGCAGTCACGCTGCAGCGCAGCGTGAATGACCGGGAACAGCGCATTATCGTGGTCGGTGCCGGAAGCTTCCTTGCCAACGTCTATTCCGGCAATGGCGGCAACCTCGATCTGGGCATCAACATGGTGAACTGGCTCGCAAAGGAAGAACGCCTCATCACCGTGCAGCCTCACGCCGCGAAAGACGGCAAGATCACCCTGAGCAAAAACCAGCTGACGACCATCAGCGTAAGCTTTCTGGTTTTGCTCCCGCTGCTGCTCGTCGCCGTGGGCACACTGCAGTGGTGGCGCAGAAAACACTGAGCGATGCCTGAACTTCCTGAGGTCGAAACCACCCTGCGGGGCATAGCGCCGCATCTCAACCAACGGCGCGTCGCCGATGTCGTCATCCGAAATCCGAAATTGCGCTGGCCCGTTTCAGAGGACCTCCCGAAACTGCTGCGCGGGCATGTGATACTCGGTTTGCGGCGACGCGCCAAATATCTGCTCATTGAATTCGAGCATGGCACGCTCATCCTGCATCTGGGCATGAGCGGCAGCCTGCGCATCCTGCCGCTCGGCATGCCGGCCGGAAAACACGACCATTTCGATCTGGTGCTGGATGACGGGCAGTTGCTGCGCCTTCGCGATCCTCGCCGCTTCGGCGCTGTGCTATGGCACACAGGTGATACCGCACGACATCCCCTGCTGGCGGCGCTCGGGCCTGAGCCGCTGGAACCAGATTTCAGCGGGGAATATCTCCACATTGCCACCCGTTCGCGCGGCGCAGCGATCAAAATGGCGATCATGGACAACCATCTGGTTGTCGGCGTGGGCAACATCTACGCCAATGAATCCCTGTTCCGCGCCGGCATCCGCCCGCAACTGGCCGCCGACAAGCTCTCCTTGCCGCGCTGCCGGCGCCTGGCGCAGAACATAAAGGAAGTCTTGCTTGAGGCCATCACGCAAGGGGGCAGCACATTGCGCGATTTCGTGCACAGCGACGGCAGCAGCGGCTATTTCCAGCAGAGTTATTTCGTTTATGGCCGCACGGGCGACCCCTGCCGCGTATGCGGCACCGCCATCAAACAAATCAGGCAGGGACAACGCTCGTCTTTCTATTGCCCGGTCTGCCAGCGCTGAATCACGTCACCCCGTGCTGCGCCAGATAAGCCGCCATCTTCTTGTCCGAGTAGGTAATGTGTTCCAGCAACCAGTCCTTGATCGACTGCAGGACCAGCAGCTCGCGCCCCTCATTGAATTGCGCCTTGAAGTGCTGCAACTGGTTCAGCAGCTGCGCATGCTCCGCCTCATGCGCTTCCCGCCCGGGGTAATGGCAATTCGCCATATACCGGCTTTCCGTATCAAAATGGTGCTGGGTCGCCACCTGCAACTCGTCGAACATCAGCAGGATCGTCTCCGGCGAGTCGTCGCGCTTCAGCGCGTCGTTCAGCCGATTCACCATGTACACCAGATTGCCGTGCTGTTCGTCGATCTCCTCGACTCCGACCAAATGGCTGTCATCGATCTTGAACCATATTGAATCGTTCCTGGGCGAGGCCTTCGCGTTGTAAAAAGTATAGGTATTCTTGCCTATGCGTTTGCTTTCATACATCGCCTGGTCGGCCGCCGTCATCAGATTATCCATCGCGCTGCCGTTCTCCGGATAGATGCTGATCCCCACGCTCGCCCCCACGTTGCACTCGCTTCCATCCGCGAGAACCAGGCCTTGGGCAAACGCCTGAACAACCTTCTCGGCAACCCCCCTCGCCTGTTGCGGGTCATCCAGATTGCCCAGGATGACGGCGAATTCGTCTCCGCCGAAGCGCGCCACCGTGTCGACTTCGCGCACGCAGGCCAGAAACCGTTGCGCCGCCATCTTCAGCACGCTGTCCCCGGCTTCATGCCCGTACTTGTCATTGACAGCCTTGAATCCATCCAGATCGGCGAACAGCAAGGCCACAGACTTGCCATCGCGCTTGGCCTGCGACATGGCTTGCGACAACCGGTCGAACAGCAACGCACGATTGGGCAGGCCGGTCAGCCTGTCGTGATAGGCCATGAAGCTGATCATCTTTTCTGCCTGCTTGCGCTCGGTGATGTCCTGAATGGTACCGATGGTGAATGCGGGCTCGCCTTTTTCGTCGCGTACCAGTTTCACCTGTGCGATCCCCCACAGCACGCTGCCATCCTTGTGAAGATAGCGCTTCTCGATCTTGTAGTCCGGCATCTCGCCCGCGATCATCTTCTTCAGCATCGAATCGCTGGGTTCGAAATCGTCGGGATGGGTCAACTGCTGCCAGCTCAGGTGCCGCGACAATACTTCTTCCTGGCTGTAACCGAACAATTTGCACCACGCTTCGTTGACTTCGATGAACTCCCCGGTCAGCGAATTACGCACCAAGGGAAGGGAGGTGAGTTCGAATATCGTTCGGAAACGCTTCTCCCCTTCCAGTCTCAATCCATCGGCAATGATCCGCTGATTCAGTATTGCAGTCCTGGCCTCCGCCAACACCCGGCGGCGCCATTGCCAGAACCACGCACCGATCAGGCAGAAAACGAGCAGGACCATCGCACCGGCCATGCGCTCCATCCGGTTGACCAGCCGATACGCCTCGTCCTCGTCGACCTTTGAAACCAGCATCCACGGTGTCCCGCTGATCGCCGTGGCATATGCCAGCACGGATTTGCCGCGATAGTTCCGGGCATTCTCAAGCAGGCCCTGCTTGCCGCGCAGCGCGATGGCCGAGGCCTGCTGCGTATCCAGCGGCAACTTGAACGCCATGGGTGGTTCCGTGCGGTAGCGGAGTTGATCAAGAAAGAGAACTTGGTCGCCGTCTTTTCGAACAAGCTGTGTCTCCGCCGTCTTGTTTTCGTTCGGCCAGTAATGGATCAAGGGAAAGAGATACCGTGCGGGATCTTCCACCAGATAGATCGCACCAAAACAGGTCTCGCCAGCCGATAAGGGACTCATGAAGCCCAATCTGATGGAGCGATTTCCATCCTGATATGGATGCAGGTCTATGAACTTGTGTTGGCAGGAAGCCGCAGCAGCGCGCGCCTCCTTCCCACGTTCCTGTGCATCCGGCACAGGCTCCCCCGTATTCAGCAGCACGCTCCCCGACGCGTCGTACAAAACGACAGCCTCGTAATGAAGAAGGTTAAGGAACTCCCCGAAACGGTTGGCAATTTGCCTGCGCCTGGCATCGTCGCGCGTTCCGCCACGTATCCACGACTGCACTTCATGCAACAGGTCTGAATTCCCGGACAGCATTCCGGCATCAGTAAAATGGTCGTCCAGCCAATTGTCTATTTGGTTGGCCTTGAGCGTCCCCACTTCCGTGATACTGCGTTGCGCCTCAAGCCTGACGCCGTCGCGCATGTAAACGAACAACATATCGCCCGACAGCAAAGTGGCAAGTATGAACCCCGCGAAGACCAGTATCGGACCGGGGGCAAACCGCGGGGAATTTGAACTGCCGATTTGTGGTTCCATATATGCCGGATCTTGTTGTTTGTATTGAGCCACATCCTCCGTTGGCAACATTACACCTGTCCGGCGCGGAATTGAAGGTGACAGGCGCAAAAAAGCCCGCGTGAAGACGCGGGCTTCATAAAGCCGGCAACATCGCTACGCTTTTGCGGCCATCAACTTCTCGTACTTTGCCTGCAGTTGTTCCTTGGTTTCCACGTGTGCCGTGTCATGCGGGATGCAATCGACCGGGCAGACTTCCACGCATTGCGGCGTGTCGTAGTGGCCCACACACTCGGTGCATTTGTTCGGGTCGATAATATAGATGGTATCGCCCTGCGAGATGGCGCCATTCGGGCATTCCGGTTCGCATACATCGCAGTTGATACATTCGTCGGTGATGATCAGTGACATTATTACCCTCCTTAACGTAGATATTTTTCTTTCAATTTCGCCGCAACCAGCGGCGACACGAACTTGCCCACATCCCCTCCGAAGCGCGCGATCTCGCGCACGATACTTGCTGAAATGAAGGTATATTGTTCGGCCGGTGTCAGGAACAAGGTTTCGACATCGGGATGCAGCGTCCGGTTCATGCCCGCCATCTGGAACTCGTACTCAAAATCGGACACGGCGCGCAACCCGCGCAGGACCACCCGCGCGTTCTGCGATTTCACATAGCTCATCAGCAGACTGTCGAAGCCCTCGACCTTGACATTGCCGTAACCGGCAAACACCTCGCGCGCCATGGCCACCCGCTCGTCCAGCGTAAACAACGTCGCACTGCGGCTGGCCGCGATCGCCACCACCACTTCGCCAAACAGGCCCGCGGCTCGCCGCACAACATCCTCATGCCCACGCGTAATGGGATCGAAAGTCCCTGGATAAACCACTTTGATCATGCTTGTTTACGCTCTATCAGTTGGTAATGCACCGCCCCCGCCCTGGCCCGCTTCAGTTCTTGCCAAGCCGCATCCGGTTCGAATGGTGTTCCGCTTTCAAGGTAGACCACCCCGCCCGGCGCCAAGCTGTTTTCCAGCATGGGAAGTATCCGGGGCAGGAAATCGCTTTTAAAGGGAGGGTCAAGAAAGACCACGTCAAACAGCCCGTTTTCTTGCCGGGCGAATTTTAGCCCATCCTCGCAGCGCAAGGCTACATTGCTCAACCCTAATTTTTTGGCATTTGCCTGTAGCGACTGATATACGGCGCGGTTGCTTTCCACCATCAGCACCTGCTCCGCACCGCGCGAAGCGGCTTCAAACCCCAAAGCGCCACTACCCGCGAACAGATCCAGGCAACGCTTGCCGTACAGCGTTTGCCCGAGCCAGTTGAAAAGCGTTTCGCGCACCCGGTCGGGCGTGGGCCGCAACCCTTCGGCATCCGGAAATTCGATCAGGCGGCTGCGAAGGGTGCCGCCGATGATGCGAACCTTATTTATTTGACTTCTCCGCGTCCGGTGCTGCCGATTCCGTCCGTCCGGAGGTTGGTTGCGGGTTGCCTGCCGTTGGCGCACCGACAATCACCGTTGCCAGCGCGTCCGGGTCGATGCGGCGCTTGAACGCATCGTGTATCTGTTTGGCAGTGACTTTTTCCACTTTGGCGGTGAAGTCATCCAGATAGGTCAGTGGCAATTCGTAGAAGCCGATCACGCTGAGGTAGTCCAGTATCTTTTTATTGCTATCGATGCGCAGGGGAAATCCGCCGATGATGTTCTGCTTGGCAGCGCGCAGTTCCTTTTCGGTTACGCCTTTGTCGACAAACGCACGCAAGGTCTGGCGCACCAAGCGCAGCGATTCATCGGCCTGCTCTTTCTTGGTCTGCAAGCCGATCTGGAACGCGCCGGGCTGCTGCATCGGCATAAAGTAGCTATAGATGCTGTACGCCATACCGCGTTTCTCGCGTACCTCGTTCATCAGGCGCGAGACAAATCCCCCGCCCCCCAGAATGTAGTTGCCGACATACAGCGGAAAATAATCTTCATCGTTGCGCGCGATTCCCGGCGCCCCGATCAGGATATGACTCTGGCTGGCGGGATGCGGGATGCGCTGCTCGCTGGGCTGGATGCGTATCGTGACCGGAGCGATATGCGGATCGGCATCGCCCGCAGGCAAGCTGGCAGTCAGTTGCTGTGCAATGGTTTCCGCCTGCGCACGGGTAATATCCCCCATCAGGGCAACTACCGCATGTTTTGCGCTGTAGTGCGCGTGGTAGAAATTTTCAAGGTCAGCGCGCTGGATCTTATCTATGTCCGCAGTTTCGGTGCGCCATCCATACGGGTGCACGCCGAACACCGCTTTGGCAAACGCCTTGTCTGCGATGCTTTCCGGTTGTGTCTCGGACTCTTTCAGGGAGGCGATCAGGCGAGCCTTTTCGCGTTGCAGTATCGCGTCGGGAAACAGGGGTTGCTGCAGACAGCGCGCCAGGATATCCAGTGCCGCATCCCGCTCCGTCGCACTGCTCAAGGTGCGCAGGGTCAATCCGGCACGGTCGGGATCGAACTGGTCGCCCATTTGCGCGCCGATGTCTGCCAGTTTGCGTGCGATGTCATCTTCGCTCAGGCCTTGCGAACCCAGGTCGAGCATGCCGAATGTCATGTTCGCCACCCCCACTTTTCCGGCCGCATCGAAGCCGCTGCCGGCGGGGAAGCTCACTGCCACATCCAGCATCGGCAAACCGTGGTCTTCCACAAAATACACGCGGGCACCGCTCGCCGCCTGCCAATGCTGTATCTGCGGCGTAGCAAGCGCGGTGCTTGCCGCACCCAGAAGAATTGCGATAGAAAGGAATCTAAGGAGTCTAGTGAACATGGGAGGCTCCTCCGGTGTGCCTGGGTTTGTCCGACAGCGGTTGCGGATCAAGCGTTGCGACCGTCAGCTGGTCATCGTTGAATATCTCTCTTGCCACGTCCTGTACTTGCTGCGCCGTGACCGCCTGCAATTTCTGCAGCATCACGGGTATGTCCTTGTATGACAGCCCGTCGCTTTCCATCTGGCCGATCTGCATCGCCTGATAGAACACCGAATCGCGCTTGTAGACCTCGCCTGCCATCACCTGTGCCTTGACGCGCTGCAACTCGTCGGCGCTCACGCCATCGCGTACCAGCAATGCAAGCTGCTCGCGTATGGCATTCTCAACCTCGCCCACACTCTTGCCTTCCCGCGGCGTTCCTTCCAGCACGAACATACCCGGCCCCCGTGCCACGCTGTCATAGCCTGTACCCACATCCATTGCCACCTGCTGATCCCGCACCAGCGCTTTGTTCAATCGCGCCGAGCTGTTGCCATCCAGCACACCGGCCAGCATTTCCAGGGCGTACGGCTTCCAGTCCTTCTCGGCATCGCGCAAGGTCGGTGCATGGTAGGCCATGATGAGATACGGAAGTTCTGCCGGCGCCTTGACCACGATGCGCTGGATACCGAGTTGCGCCGCTTCGCCCACGGCTTTCCTCTGCGGCAATTTCACGGCGGGTATTCCGCCGTAGTATCGCTGAGCCAAAGCGAATACCTCGCTCGCCTTGACGTCGCCCGCAATCACCAGCGTCGCATTGTTGGGCGCATACCAGCTCTTGTACCAGCTCAAGGCATCCGTAGCGGTCATGTTCTGGATATCGATCATCCAACCGATCACCGGGTGATGGTAAGGGTGTTCAGAAAACGCCGTCGCCATCAGTTTCTCGTACATCAGCGAATGGGGATCATCGTCGGTGCGCCAACGGCGCTCTTCCATCACCACCTTGATCTCCTTGCTGAACTCCTTTTCGGCCATTTGCAGATTGTGCATGCGATCCGATTCGAGCTCCATCGCCAAAGCCAGTTTGGATTTATGCAGTTGCTGGAAGTAAGCCGTGTGATCGTAGCTGGTAAACGCGTTTTCGCGCCCGCCTGCCGCCGCGATGATCTTGGAGAACTGTCCAACAGGGACTTTCCTGGTCCCCTTGAACATCATGTGTTCCAGCACATGCGCCACGCCGGTGGTTCCGGTCTTCTCATCCATACTGCCGACGTGGTACCACACCTGCTGCACCAGCACCGGAGCACGGTGATCTTCCTTCACAATGACCTTGAGCCCGTTGCCCAAGGTCTTTTCGTACACTTCCGCCTGCGCAACGGACGAAATCTGAAGCAATAGCGCGACAACAATTAAACGGATTCTCATTTCCTTATCCCATGAATGCGCGATTGACATAAAATGAGCATGCATTATGCGACATTTCATCCAAACCCGAATACCCTTGCATGTTTAGTTTTCTGAAAAAGACTCCCGCGTCCGCCGAATCGACAAGCTGGCTGTCCAGGTTGACGGACGGCTTGGCGCGCACCGGTGGACAGCTCACCGCCCTGCTGGTTCCCGGCGGCAGGATAGACGAAGACCTCTACGAAGAGCTGGAAACCATTCTCATTACCGCCGATGTGGGCATGGATGCGACGCGTTCACTGTTGGCTGATGTGCGTCGTCATGTGAAGGAGGAGCGGCTGACTGAAGCCAGCGAATTGACGGAAGCGCTGGCGCATGCTCTGCTCAGGATGTTGCAGCCTCTGGCGCAATCCCTGGACACTAGCGCGCACAAACCTTTCGTCATCATGCTGTGCGGTGTCAACGGCGCGGGCAAGACCACCTCCATCGGCAAACTTGCGAAGCACTTCCAGAGCCAGGGAAAATCGGTGCTGCTGGCCGCGGGCGACACATTCCGCGCCGCGGCGCGCGAACAACTCATGGAATGGGGCAAGCGCAACAATGTCACCGTCGTCGCACAGCAGAGCGGCGATGCCGCCGCAGTGATCTACGACGCGGTACAGGCGGCACAGGCACGCGGCATCGACATCGTGCTGGCGGATACCGCCGGACGCCTGACCACGCAAGTGCACCTGATGGAAGAGATCAAGAAAGTGAAGCGCGTAATCGCCAAGGCTCTGCCCGATGCGCCGCATGAGATACTGCTGGTGCTGGACGCCAACACCGGACAGAATGCGCTGTCGCAAGTCAAGGCCTTCGACGACGCGCTGAATGTCACCGGCCTGGTGCTGACCAAACTGGATGGCACGGCCAAAGGCGGCGTCATCGCGGCCATCGCGAAGGCACACCCTATCCCGGTCCGATTCATCGGCGTGGGCGAAGGTCTGGATGATTTGAGGCCGTTCGTGGCCGAGGATTTTGTGGGCGCACTGCTTGGTCAGGGACGATGATCAAATTCAACCAGGTCTATAAGCGCTACCCCGGCGGGCACGAAGCGCTGAAAAATCTGAGCTTCGACGTGGCCGAGGGAGAGATGGTGTATCTGACCGGCCACTCGGGTGCCGGCAAGAGTACGTTGCTCAAGCTTATTGCCGCGATCGAGCGACCCAGCAGCGGTGGCGTGCTGGTCAAGGGACAGAACATCCGTTCCATCAAACCCGCAGCCATCCCGCATTTGCGCCGCAACATCGGGTTGATCTTCCAGGATCATAAATTGCTGTTCGACCGCAACGCCTTCGACAACGTGATGCTGCCCCTGCAGATCTGCGGCTTCGACCATCGCGAAAGCGCCAAACGAGTGCGTGCCGCACTGGACAAGGTCGGCCTCCTCGACCGGGAAAAAGCAAACCCTGTCGCGCTCTCCGGCGGCGAGCAGCAGCGCCTCTGCATCGCCCGCGCCATCGTGAACCGTCCCACCATCCTGCTGGCAGACGAGCCCACCGGCAATCTCGACACCGAATATTCGAACGAGATCATGAACATCTTCAAATCGTTCCATCAGATCGGCGTCACGCTGATCATCTCCACCCATGACGAGAGCATCCTGCTCCAGTTCCCCGCACGCGCTTTGCACCTCAAAAAAGGAGAGCTGCAAACATGAGCACGCTCAATGAACACCTGCGCGTGCTTCGCTTCACCCTGCGCCACATGTTGCTCACTCCGAATGCATCGCTGCTCAACATCCTCATCATCGGCATCGCGCTAAGCCTGCCGGTTGGCGGCTATGTGCTGTTAAAAAGCGTGCAGACACTTGGCGCCCAGGTCGCCGGGACGCCACAGATAAGCGTGTTCCTTGCTTCCGGTACCGGCGAAATCGATAAGATCGGAGATAAACTCAGGCAACATCCCGGCATCAAGCGCGTCGAGTTCGTGCCGCGTGACACTGCATTGAAAAAATTGCAGCAAAGTACAGGCCTGGCGGACGTGATCGGAGGACTGTCCCAAAACCCTTTGCCGGATGCATTTGTCATCTACCCAAAGGACGGCAACGCGGCAGCCCTGGAAACCTTGCGGGACGAATTGAAAACGTGGCAGCACTTCGAACATGTACAGCTTGACTCCGCCTGGGTGCACAAACTGGAAGCCCTGCTTGATTTCGGACGCATGGCGGTCGCCATTCTTGCGGCGTTGTTGAGCTTCGCGCTGATCGCCATCACCTTCAATACCATCCGCTTGCAGATACTCACGCGACGTGAAGAGATCGAGGTGGCAAAGCTCATCGGTGCGACCGATTCCTTCATCCGCCGCCCTTTCCTTTACTTTGGCCTCACTCAAGGATTGCTGGGCGGAATCACGGCCTGGCTGCTGGTTGCAGCCAGCCTGCAACTGCTCAACCACCAGATCGGCACATTGACCCAACTTTATGCCAGCAATTTCAGTCTGCAGCACCTCTCTCCAGTCGACAGCCTGACCCTGCTCGGATTCTCTGCTTATCTTGGATGGCTGGGAGCATGGTTCTCCGTGTCGCAGCACCTGTGGCAGATCGAGCCTCGTTGAGCGGAACAACCGGACTCCCGTCATGGAATAACAGGCCGCGCTGTTGAGCGCGGATCCCATTTGGATATCCGGCGCAAAATCAGGTATCTTCCCGAAGTTCAGGTATAGCACTCAAAACAAAATCAGCGAGCTTGCAAGGGGGAGAAGCATGGCATACATGGAATGGACGCGAGATCTGGAATCGGGAATTACGGTCATTGATACTCAGCACAAACGGATCATTGAGTTCATCAACGAGCTACACGATGCATGCCAGACCCAAAATGCCGACGAGACCAGTCACGTGATGGAAGGTCTGCTCAACTACACGGTCACACACTTTGAATTTGAAGAAGCACTTCAGGAAAGGGCCGGCTACCCCTACCTCAAAGCGCATCGTCGAATACATGAGATATTCATGAAGAAAGTCGCCGAAATCAGGACACGTTCCGCCAAGGGAGAAGACGTCGCGCCTGAGTTGTTGACCCTGCTGAAAGGCTGGTTGGCAAGTCACATCAAGGGTGAAGATCGTGACTATGTCGAGACTGTCAGAAAGATCACTGACAGCGATGATCAAGAGGTTTCAGGATGGCTGAACACCCTGTTGACAAGATTCGCCACCTGAACACGCGAAGCTACGTTGCGCCCGGCAGCAACTTTCGGACGCGGTCTTGCATCTAGCGCTTTAATTGAGAGATGTTCACGTAGACGGCTTCCCCAGAATTCGCCTGGGCAATCGGCCGGGCTGCATCGGCCAGTGTATTCTTCTCCAGCACGGCCATGAAGGCTGAGCGCCCCTCGTACAGCATCGACTTCAGGCGGCAAGTCGGGCTTATCACACAATTGTCCGTTTTGGGATTGAAGCATTCAAGCAGATCCATATCTGGCTCTGTTTTCCTGACCACATCGCTTAACCGAATGTCCTCAGCGGGACGCGCAAGTCTTATCCCGCCATTCTTGCCGCGGCTAGTAACAATGAATTCATGTATGCCGAGGTTGTGAACCACCTTAACCAGGTGATTGCGTGAAATATTGTAGTACTCGGTGATCTCGGTGATGGTGGCCGTGGCATCGGGCTTGGACGCAAGATACAAGAGAACACGTAACGAATAGTCTGTGTAAATAGTCAGTTTCACAATAGATTTCCCGGCAGATAAGTTTGCGCTTGACAAAGAATAACGCCGCCACATAAGATGTATTTGGAATACATTTTATGCGCTTTCGCGCTTAACTTTGCCTAAAGTGTTAAGAAAACGTTAAGAATGTATACCATTTTCGTTAATTGATGCAATTACTGTTTTGTTTATTAGAACAACGCAGGTTATCAAAAATCTAAAGGGAGAGAGATTATGAGCAGTTTGTATGAAAAAATCGGCGGTGAAGGTGCAGTCAATGCGGCGGTGGATATTTTCTATCGCAAAGTGCTGAAGGATGATCGTATCAAGCGCTTTTTTGACGGCGTTGACATGGACAAGCAAGCGTCCAAACAGAAAGCGTTCCTGACGATGGCCTTTGGCGGCCCGCACAATTACACCGGCGAAGACATGCGGAAGGGCCATGCGCATCTGGTCAAGCAAGGCCTGAACGACTCGCATTTCGACGCAGTCATGGAAAACCTGGGCGCCACCCTGATGGAGCTCAACGTTCCCGGCGAGCTCATTGCTCAAGCCGCGGCGATTGCGGAAAGTACGCGCAAAGACGTTCTCGGCAAATAATCAGTCATCACATCATGCCCAGCATCATTTATGGAGGGCAGTCATATCAGTGTAAAGAGCATGAATCCGTGCTCGACTGCATGACTGCCCATGATGTGACTATCCCGTCCTCATGTCGTGCTGGACTCTGCCAAACCTGTCTGATGCAGGCCGTCACAGGGAGAGTACCGGAGGTCGCACAAGTCGGTTTGAAACAGACGCTGGCAGCCCAAAATTACTTTCTGGCCTGCGCCTGCTATCCCGAAGAAGATATAGAGGTAAAACTTCCAAGCCTTGGCGTGGGAAAATATTCCGCCGTCGTTGTTGACATAAACCCGCTCAACGCCGATATCGTCTGTCTTGAGCTGAGTGTCGGCACTAAGCTGAACTACAAAGCGGGCCAGTTCATCAACCTGCACAAGGACACCATTACCGCGCGTTCCTATTCCCTGGCCAGCGTGCCTGAAATTGACGAGCATCTTCACTTGCATATCAGGAAACTTCCCAATGGACATGTCAGCCCATGGGTGCATCATGCGTTAAAAGTTGGGGATAGCGTCGATATTTCCGATGCCAACGGAAATTGCTTCTATATCGCTGACAATCCCGATCAAAACTTGCTGCTTATCGGAACCGGATCCGGGTTGGCGCCCCTATACGGAATCATTCGCGACGCGCTGATACAGGGGCACAGGGGAGCGATCAAGCTTTATCACGGCAGCAAAACTGCCGAATCCCTGTACATGTCCGAAGAATTGAAGTCTTTGGCAGTACGCTATCCCAATTTCGCATACACGCCTTGCGTATCAGGGCACAGCGTACCGCGGGGCTTTGCCTCAGGCAGAGCCCATGACGTCGCCATCAAGGAAAATCAGGATCTCGCCGGCTGGCGCATATTTTTGTGCGGCCATCCCGAGATGGTCGCAACCGGCAAAAAACTCGCATTCTTTGCCGGAGCCTCCATGCGAGATATTTACGCAGACCCTTTCATTAGCACGGCTAAGATTTAGTCGCGATATTCGTTGAAAGTTACTGCAAGACTTCCCCTTTTGGAAAACTTTCGATACTCTCCGCTCTTGGCGTTATGGCTGAAATCCGTACAGATTGAATTTGACTAGAAAGGTTGAAATATGAATTCCAAGACGCGTACTCTCGTTATTGCAGTTATTGCTTCGGTCATCCTGTGGTTGCTGGGCGGATTTGTATTTGGCAAGTCGATCGGGATGATGTTCGTGATCATCGGCATCACCCTTGTCGGACTGGCTGCGGGCAACATCATGAATTCTCCCGAGCCTGTGCAAAAGAAGGCCCCCTGAGCAATTCGTAGCGCGAACGACAAGCAAGAAGTACGGCTTCGCAACAAATAAAAGAGCCACATTCATCGGAATGTGGCTCTTTTATTTTGGCAAGAACGAATCTTCCCTGATTCTCCCGCTATTCAGACTGCTGCAAATGTTTGTTCAGCTCCGTCAGATCCTGAATGACATCGCGGGATGCGCGCGCATACTCATTCTTCAGCAATGCATTTGAACCTTCGCGATCGTTTTCCTGCGCCCTCTTCACCACAGAACCGGCCACAAAGTGAAAATTCGCATGATCGGCGCGCAATTTATGGAAGCCTTCATCGTTATGAAAATAATTCAATGCGGGTCCATGTATCCACTTGCCCAAAACACATTGGTCGTCGCGGCAAATGACCATGGGGTCCAATTGCTCTTTGGATGTTCCATCGAGATAGCTCTGCAATCGCCCCTTCCACTTCATATGCGCATCGATGCATTCGGTAATATTGACCTCGGAACGAATCGTCTCGCGGATTTTCGCCGCATTGCCGTCGTCGCTCCCGAATAATCTTGAAAAAAAGCCCATGCTTTATTCCTCCATACGTTGAGCGACAAATACTAACCATCTCGCAAGTAATGTTATAACCAAGCCAGGACAAACAAGTCAATGCAAATCTGACAGGCTTACGACATCAACGCCCTGCCACCATCATATGCTCGATCAGCACCGAGCCACACTGCCGCGAGCCCTGCACCAGCACATCATTGCCGACGGCGACGATATGTTTGTACATGTCCTTGAGGTTGCCGGCGATGGTGATCTCTTCAACCGGATATTGAATCTCGCCGTGCTCGACCCAGAAACCCGCCGCACCGCGGGAATAATCGCCGGTCACCGGATTGACGCCGTGGCCGAGCAATTCGGTGACCAGCAGCCCGCGCTGCATCCTGCGCAGCAGCCCGTTGAAATCCAGCTCTCCCGGCTGCACGATGAGGTTGTGCGTGCCTCCGGCATTGCCGGTGGTCTGCATACCGAGTTTGCGTGCGGAATAACTGCCGAGGAAGTAGCCGCGCAATACGCCGTCCTCCACCACGGCACGGCGGCGGGTGCGCACACCCTCGTCGTCGAAGACGCTGCTGGCGAGGCCGCGCTTGATATCCGGCACGTCTTCAATGCGGATATGCCCCGAGAAGACGGGTCTGTCCAATTGGTCGAGCAAGAAGGAGGATTTGCGGTACAAGCTGCCACCGCTCACCGCACCGACGAAATGGCCGAACAGGCCGCCTGCCACCGGTGCTTCAAACAAGACCGGACACTGCATGGTGTCCAGCTTGCGCGCGTTCAGACGACGCACTGTGCGTTCGGCGGCGATGCGGCCGATCTCTTCCACTTTCAATATCTCGCGCGCATCGCGTGCGGATCCGTACCAGTAATCGCGCTGCATACCGTCGCCTTTTCCCGCGATCACAGAGCAGCTGACGCTATGGCGCGAACTGGGATAACCGCCAATGAAACCCAGGCTGTTCGCCTGGATAAAGAGGCCTTCGCTGACGTTGACAGTCGCCCCCTCCGAATTGTTGATGCGCTTGTCGGTACGGAACGCAGCCTGTTCACATTCGCTCGCCAGCTCAATTGCCTGTTCGACACTCAATGTCCACGGGTAATACAGGTCGAGATCGGGGAACTCGGTAGCAAGCTGGTCTGCGTCGGGCAATCCGGCACACTCGTCTTCCGCAGTGTAGCGTGCGATGTTGAGTGCGGCATCTACCGTGTCATGCACTGCCTGCCGGGAAAAATCCGACGTGCTGGCATTTCCGCGTCTCTGGCCGATGTAGACGCTGATACTCATGCCCTTGTCGCGGTTGTATTCGATCGTCTCGACCTTCCCTTGCCGCACCGTGACAGTCTGCCCGAAGCCTTCCGAGACCTCGGCGGCACTGGCTGAGGCGCCCTTTTGGCGGGCATAGCGTACGATATCTGAAACGAGTTGTTGCAGGTTGTCAGAGGTATATGATGCGTTGGAAACGTTGGCGTTCATAAAAATTCGGGAGGCTGGTTCGTCTGGAGGCGCTATCATAGCAACATCCGTTGATTCTTACCGACCCCATGAACACGCGCCAACAACACAACGACGAGCTGGAAGAAGAACTGCCTCCCAGCAAGACCAAGATCAAGAAGCAGATGCTCGAATTGCAGGACCTCGGCAAGACGCTGACCGGACAGCCCAAAGAGAAGCTGCTCGAACTGAGCTTGCCGGAAAACCTTCTGGAAGCAATCATCGAATACAAACGCATGACCAAGTTCGGTGCGCTGAACCGCCAATTGCAATACATAGGCAGGCTGATGCGGGATGTGGAACCTGCCCCCATACTTGCCAGGCTGGATGCCTGGAACGGTGTATCGCGGCAACATACCGCATGGCTGCACCAGGTCGAACACTGGCGCGACCGCCTGCTGGAGCAACCTGATGCCCTCACCGAACTGCTGGCAGCATACCCGAATGCCGATGCCCAGCATCTGCGTGCGCTGATCCGTAACGCACAAAAGGAAAAGGAGGCCTTGAAGCCTCCCAAGAGCTATCGCGAACTCTTTCAGGTACTGCGGGACATCATTCCCGAACCGGCATAAATCCGGTCAGGCAACGCACGGACCGTTACGCACTCTTGAGCATGTGCGGGTGCTTCTCCTCGACGATCTTATCCAGGCACTGCATCACGGAGATGCTCGCCTCCTCGGCAGAGTTCATGGCGTCGAGAATCTTGTCCTGGATAGTCACGTCGTTTTCCCATTTCTGATCCATTAGACCGACGGCCATGTGCACGGAATCGTGTACCTTTGCGTGCGGGGCAAGCAGTTGCCTGAACGTCGGCATTTCGCCGAAAACCGCCTTTCCGGCCCCCTCGTACCATTTGCCGAGACGGCAGTCGTTATGATCGACTTCCACCGCTTTCCTGAATTCGTCATTGCCCCTGTTGCCGATCAAGACATAGGATCGCTGTTTGTAAACAACATGATCGACCTTGACCAGTGACGCAAAACTGAGGTCCTGTGCATAACGCGCACCGTTCAGGGTTGTAACCGCCGACTCGTAAAAGTGGCCGAACTTTTGTTCCAACTGCCCGATGACTCCTTGCGACGAATTGGCGATCTCTCGCATCTCTTCCGAATCGACCAGCATCTTGGCGGCCTCGCCCTGCAACATCTGCATGATGCGCCCGATGGATTCGGACGCGTTCTTGGTGTTCTCCGCCAGTTTTCTCACCTCGTCCGCCACCACTGCGAAACCGCGCCCGGCCTCGCCCGCCCGAGCCGCTTCGATGGCCGCGTTCAAAGCCAGCAGGTTGGTCTGGTCGGCGATGGAGTTAATCAGGCCGACCGCCTTGTTGATCTCGGAGCTTCGCGCATTCAGCTCAGTGATCGATTTGTTGGCGTGGTTCACCCGTTCCACGATGCCGGACAAGCGCCGCACCACATCGCTCACCGACGTGCGGCTCTCATCCGCATCCTCGCGATTACGCCTTGAAAGCTTCGCGAGTTGCTCCATGTTGTCGGTGATCACGCGCAAGTCCTGCTGGCTGGACACCAGGTTCTTCAGCAGATTGTTGGTATTGAGTTCATGCGCCTGCGACAGCAGCCTTGAACGCATCGCGCCCAGCTTTTGCTCTGCCATTCCTTCCAGCAGGACGTTCTGGTTCTCCAGTCCTTTCTTGAATCCGCCGCGCAGGCCCACATGCACCGACTCTCGGTAGAACTTGCCGTCCAGGTTGGACCGGAAACTGGTCTCCTGTTCGCGGAAAAAGGTATTCAGCTGGTCCAGCATATCATTGACGCTCCAGCACAACAGACTCAGTTCATCACGATTTTCTGCAATGCCGGTCACACGGCTGTTGAACTTGCCTTGGGCAACTTCGTCAACCACAGCCTTTAGTTTCGCCACCGGCGCCATCCATTTTCGAACCAGAAACTGCCCCCAAGCCGAAACTGCAAAGCTGATCACCAGAAAAGCAGCCATGAACATATCCACGCCATGCAAGGCGAAACTGGTCAGGATGATCGCCAGCGTACCGGCGGAAAACGACCACAACAGCAGGGAAAATTTAAATTGCAAGGACGAGTTCATCATAGCTGAGTCCTTTCTCGTTCAGAATGTCCGTCAATATCTTGTTGGAGGCGGCGATCGCATTCGCGGCGCCTGCTTTCCTTTCGGCCTCCAGCATGGCTGCATACACTGTGCTCGCGGTCTGCACTCCGCTCTGTTTCGGTTTTCGGCGCACGGAAAAATACCCTGTGATGTTTCCTGCAGGATCGAAAGTCGGCGTGACATTGGTGAAAACCCAATAAAAACTGCCGTCCTTGGCCATGTTCTTGACATAGGCAAAGCACTCTTCGCGATTCTGTATCTTGTCCCACAGCAGCTTGAATACGGCGCGCGGCATGTCCGGATGGCGGATGATGTTGTGTTGCGAGCCGAGAAGCTCCGGTTCGGTATAACCGGAAAACTCGATGAAGATACGGTTGCAGTATGTGATGATCCCCTTCGTATTGGTCATGGAGACGATGAAATCGTCTTCACGCATGACCCTCTCGACCGAGGTCGGTGTGATATGTCTTTTCATTGCTCCCCCAACTCTGTTATTTTTCTGTTATTTTTATACGTGCTTAATGTTTATTATCGGCACATGTTCAGACTACCTTAGCCAGCCTCGCAATCCAAGCGTCTCAATTCTTACTTTAGACCAAAAAAATGACCTCAGTCCTCCCCGGCATCACCCTGGAAACAGGAACCGACCCGAAACACTGCATCATCTGGCTGCACGGGCTGGGTGCGGATGGAGAGGATTTCGTCCCCATCGCCGAAGAACTCGAACTCCCGGTCGCGGTGCGCTACATTTTCCCGCATGCCCCTATGCGACCTGTGACTATTAACGGCGGTTATGTGATGCGCGCGTGGTATGACATCGTAGCTGGCGCTGCTTCGGCTGAAATATCCGCCAACATCGGCAGGCATGAAGACTCAGCCGGAATTCGCGCCTCGCAGGCCGAGATCGAGAAATTGATCGCACAGGAAAGACAACGCGGCATTGCGGCAAAAGACATCTTCCTGGCGGGATTCTCGCAGGGAGGCGCAGTCGTACTGCATACCGGGCTCAGGCACAAGGAAAGGCTGGGCGGGATACTGGCGCTCTCCACTTACCTGCCGCTACCCAGAACACTGCAGTCGGAAGCATGCGAATCCGCCAGACATACTCCGATCTTCATGGCACATGGCCGGGACGACGCGGTGATCCCCTACGATTTCGGGCGCGCTTCAGCGGAGGAATTGCGGCGGCAGGGCTATGCGCTGGAATGGCACAGTTACGATATGCCGCACTCGGTCTGCCCCGAGGAGATACGCGATATCGGCTTATGGCTGACGCGCCGGCTGTCCGAATGACAGCCTATTCGGCGGCAGCGTCCTGTTCTTGTTCCATGCGCCGGAAGCGCGCGAGGTCGTAGTCGTCGCCGGTCTCAACCAGCGACAGGGGCAGCAACAGGTAGCCCTTTCCACCCAGCTCCATCTTCAGGCTGCGATGCGGTGAAAATGTATCCGGCTTCATCAGCAGCCAGGCTTCCCCGCTGGTATCGGCAGGCCTGTTCAGGTATATCGCAATCTGCACTTCATCGTCGAGAGTATGGACACGGTCGGACAACGACACCCCTGAAATCTGCGTGCTCAATACCTCCACGCCGATATGCAGATTGTTCTTGTCATCGCGACTCAGTCTTCGCACGATGCCTGCCCCCCAGTGCGGAACGTTTTCCGGTTTGCTACCGATCAGCGAACCGATCTTGATCCCGTCCGCACGGGCGAGGGGAACCACGCTGCGAAACCCCGTGGCACTGATATCCTCCACGTCCCAGATATCACCCGCATCGGAACTGAAATTCAGGCCCAGATCGGTCTTTTCAAGCATCTTGAAGAAGCCGTTTGCCACTTTCAGGTTGACGTTGATCTTGCGGCGCGGATTGCGGCGTGTCGGAGGCGGCTGGGTCAGGTTCGCGATCAGGCGGTGCAATATCTCCCGCACCATGTCGGCCTCGTAGTTCGCACCGTTGAAATGGACATAGTCGGGCAAGATACCCTTGTCCAGAATCTTGGCCAGCTCATTGAACTTCGCCATGGCATCGCCCACGACCAGAAACCGCAACGCGGGATGCAATGTGGCATCCGCGGCGATGCGCATAGGCGGCGTGGGCTGCGAAAGATCGAACACGAGTACGCCATTGGCATTGTATTGGTCATACACCGTCAGGCCGTCACTCGCATAGGCGACCAAACGCTCGGTAATATGCTCCTGCAAAGGACTCAGCACGCCCGCGCTCACCCCATACCAGGTCAGCAAAGCGGTAAATTCCTGGGTCACGGAAGTGTTGCCCGATACTCCCGCATACAAAGGCACCGCATCGTTCCGATAGCCGTTCATCTCGGCGTGGCCATAGAACTCGGACAGGTGCTGCCAAAGCACGGACTCGACCAGTGCGTAACGTGCCACCGCCATCTTCAAGCGCCCGGTCAAAGCCGCGATACCGCGCGCATTCAGGATGGCCAATTCCGGTTTGACACCTGAAGCGCCACGTTCGCCGTTGCGGAAACGGGTCAGCACGCCATGATGAGCGATTTCACTCTGGGTATAGAATTCGTTGAGCACCATCCAGAGACGGTTTTCCTGGAATTTCGACAGGGGCTGGACCGTGAAGTAGTCGCGCAACAGCTTGCGCACAAACTGCTGAGCCGTTTCGTCGAACATGCGCAGCACGGCGTACTCATGATCCAGGCGAAATTCGTCGGCCAATTCTACGACGGTTTCGATCCAGCCCGTCAATTCCTGCACTGCGTTCAGCGCGTCGTTCTTAGGGATGTCCTCAAGCACTTGCTGCGCCGACTTTATATCCGCCAGAGGGTGGTCCGATTTCTTGCCGAAAATGCCCAACATCTCGTCTCCCAGCGCCTGTGCACTTTGTATAGGTCATAATATAAGCATAAATCGGCAATCATGACTATATGCCTGACGGCCTATAAACCCATATATCCACAATGCTTCCGCTGCTACATTACGAAATCTCGTTCCCGCCAGTCACGCAGGCATTGCGCTCGCCCAATGGACTGCTTGCGGCAGGCGGTGACCTTTCCGCGGCGCGCCTGATAGAAGCCTATCGTCACGGCATTTTCCCGTGGTTCAGCGAAGGCGAGCCCATTCTGTGGTGGAGCCCTGATCCGCGCATGGTGCTATTCCCCGGAGAATTCAAGCTCTCGCACTCCTTGCGCAAGACCCTGCGCAAGGGCAGCCATGAGGTCCGCATGGACACGGCCTTCGAGCAGGTCATGCGCGCGTGCGCCGCCCCCAGGGAAGGTGCCCGCGGCACGTGGATACACGAAGAGATGGTCGATGCCTATTGCGAGTTGCACCGCTTGGGCTATGCGCATTCCATAGAGACATGGATGGGAGGACAGCTGGCGGGTGGACTCTACGGGATCGCCCTGGGCAGGATGTTCTATGGCGAATCCATGTTCAGCCAAAAGACAGACGCGTCCAAGATCGCTCTCGCCCATCTCGCCGCGCAGCTCAAGAGGTGGGAGTTCGGCATGATCGACTGCCAGATGAATACGCCCCATCTGGCGTCGCTGGGCGCCCGCGAGATTCCACGCAAGGAATTTATCGCTCGCCTGCAGGAATTGATAAACTATGCACCTGTATCCGCCTGGCGTTTTGACGACGACCTATTCACATGAGCCTGCTCAAGGACATTCAGCTTTCTGCATTGCATCTCTACCTGACCGCGCCCTATCCGTGCAGTTACCTGGAGGGGCTGGAAGCGCGTTCGCAAGTGGCGACCCCCAGCTTCCTGATCACTTCGCCGATCTATTCGGAGCTGGTGCGCCACGGCTTCCGCCGCAGCGGCACCTTCACCTATCGCCCGCGATGCGACACCTGCCATCAATGCGTGCCGGTACGCGTGGTGGTCGATGATTTCAGGCCCACGCGCTCGCAACGCCGCAGCCGCAAACACCACAGCGGCTTGAACGTCACGCTGCATGCCCTGAAGGACAAGGCCGAGTATTTCGAACTCTATCGCCGCTACCAGGAGGCGCGCCACCGCGACGGCGGCATGGACGACGACAGCCCCGAGCAATACCGCAACTTCCTGCTGCAAAGCCACGTCGACACCCTGCTGGTGGAGTTTCGTGAAAACGATGTGTTGCGCATGGTCAGCGTGATCGATGTACTGCAGGACGGCTTGTCCGCGGTCTATACCTTCTACGATCCGGATATTCCGCATTCGAGCTTCGGCACATTCAACGTGCTGTGGCAGATCGAGCTGTGCCGCAAGTTGCAGCTGCCCTACCTCTATCTCGGTTACTGGATAGCGGACAGCCGCAAAATGGCCTACAAGGCCAAATTCCAGCCGCTGCAGGGTCTGCAGGACGGCGTGTGGCAGGGCATCCTGCAAAAAGAGCCCTCATGAGGAACCGCATCGCGGCCTTCATCGCCGGGCTGGTGCTTCTGCCGCCCTTGGCAATCTCTCTCGCAGGACAGGGATGGGACGACCCCGCCCCTGTCGCCGGCGCAGTTTGGCTGCCCGCATTGTCCGGTATGCTCACCGTCATCGTATTCGGCATTCTGCTCGACACGCTCGCCTTTCACCGCGCCGGCCACAGCCTGTTGCGTTCGCAACGCGGCTACCTGCTCTGGAACGGAGTAGCGGGGACAGCCACTTGCATGCTGCTCGCCTATCTGAACCTCTTTGCAGGCGCGTGGTTCACCCCGGCCGACTCGGATGCTGCAGCACTGCTGCTCGCCGCCCTATGCGGCACAGCGTTGCTGCCGGCCGTATTGATCACGCGCCTGTGGCTTGCCGGTTTGCCCGGACTGGTTCGATTGAGCACGCGCAGATTCGCGCTGACCGCGTTGCCTGCAGCAGCGGCTTCAGCGCTTCTATTGCTCGCCGCGCTGACCGGGCTGACAGCCGGAACGATCTGGGCAGACCATCTGAGCTGGTTGTTCTGGGCATCCCCGCTGCTGTTGCTGGTCTCACTGCAATTGCTGTGGCATGAGAGCACTATCTTCTCCGGCCTCGCGCAGGGCGATTGGAGCCGCGTATTGCTCGGCGCAGCCTCCGGCATCGCGGTCGGCGGCATTGCACTGGCGGTGTACCGCGTGAGCGGGGGAGCGATCTATCTTGTTGCGGGCACCGGGAAACTGATCGCCGGTCTCGCGCTGTTCGGCTTGCTCTGCCTGCAGGTCAGCGATGTCGTTGCAGAGAATTGGCGCGGCAAGAAACGCGCCGAAATCTCCAAGAAAAAACCCTTCCCCATCCCGATCGTCACCAGGAAAGACCAGTAGATGTTCCAATTGCTCCGCCCCGCCCTGTTCGCACTCGACCCCGAGACCGCCCACCATGCCACGCTCGACGCGCTGAGAACGGCGCATTGCCTGGGCACGCTGCCATTCGTCGTCAAGCGCCCCGCCGATGATCCGCGCACGGTGATGGGATTGAACTTCCCGAACCCGGTCGGGCTGGCGGCAGGGCTGGACAAGAACGGCGGCTATATCGACCCGCTCGCCGCACTCGGCTTCGGCTTCATCGAGATCGGCACAGTGACCCCGCGCCCGCAGCCCGGCAATCCCAAGCCGCGTCTGTTCCGGTTACCGCAGGCGCAGGGCATCATCAACCGCATGGGCTTCAACAACGACGGTGTGGATGCGCTCGTCGAGAACGTGAAGCGCGCGAAATTCAATGGCATCCTCGGCATCAACATCGGCAAGAACGCCGACACACCCATCGAGAAAGCGGCGGACGATTATCTGATCGGCCTGCGCAAGGTTTACGCATATGCCAGCTACGTCGCCATCAACATCTCGTCGCCCAACACCAAGAACCTGCGCCAGCTGCAAGGTGGCGACGAACTCGATGCGCTGCTCGCGCAGTTGAAGGCCGAGCAGGAGAAACTGGCGCAACAGCATGGCAAGTACGTACCGCTGGCCGTGAAGATCGCCCCCGATCTGGATTCGGAGCAGATCAGGCAGATCGCCTCATTGCTGGTCAAACACCGCATCGACGGCGTGATCGCCACCAACACCACGTTGTCGCGCGCAGGGGTGGAGAACCTGCCGCATGGCAACGAGGCCGGCGGACTGAGTGGGGCGCCGGTGCGTGAGAAATCCACCGCCGTCATCCGCCAGCCCGCTGCCGAACTTCAAGGTGCGCTGCCCATCATCGGCGTGGGCGGGATCCTGAAGGGTACCGATGCGCTGGAGAAGATACAGGCGGGTGCGGCGCTGGTGCAGTTTTACAGCGGCATGATCTACCGCGGCTGGGAACTGGTGGCGGAAAGTGCGGCTGCAATCAGGCAGCACAAATAGCCTTCCCTGCGAATTTGACAATGGCCGACATCGTCAACCTTGACTCTGCCCGTCGCAGACACCGCCAATCCAGGGCCGATGGCATCACGCTATGTCAATCCGGGTTCCATAAATGGCAGGCCATGGCGGGGCAGCGCTTTGACGTGAAGCAGGGCAGACTCGTCACCACTGAACGCTGCACTCGCTGCAACATGGAGCGCACCAAACTGACTTGAACGATTCAACTCGGCAATAAACCTCATGTTGCACCACCCGTAGTCGGTACGGAATTAAATAGCCGCCAAACTTGTAGCCTTGCAGGGTGGGCACGCTTTGTGCCCACGCGGTAGACGCGCGACGATCTTTAAACGGCGTGGGCACAAAAGCGTGCCCACCCCACGTCCGAAAAGAAATCGTTTGCTTGATCGGGCGTTTCAATCAACTGCCAGCCGGTAACCGACGCCCACCTCCGTCAGCAGAAAGCGTGGCCGCGCCGGATCCTTCTCCAGCTTGTGGCGCAAGGTGCCCATATAGATGCGCAGATAGTGGGCGCGCTCCACGTAGTTCGGCCCCCAGACTTCCTTGAGCAATAGCTGATGCGTCAGCACCTTGCCCGCGTGCTTGACCAGCACGGTCAGCAGCCGGTATTCGATCGGCGTGAGATGGACTTCCGCACCGCCGACCGTGACCTTGCGATGCACCAGGTCCACCTGCAGCCTGTCCACCGAGAAGGCTCCTTCTTCACCCACGTTCACCGCAGAAAAATGGCGCAATGCCACGCGTATCCTTGCCAGCAGCTCGCCGACGCCGAAAGGCTTGACCAAGTAGTCATCCGCACCGGCGTCCAGCGCGGAGATCTTGTCGCTTTCCTGCGAACGCGCGGAAAGGATGATGACCGGAACGGCGGACCAGGCGCGTACTCCCCTGACCACTGCCACGCCGTCCATATCGGGCAGGCCCAGATCGAGGATGATCAGGTCCGGCTTGCGCGTCGCGGCTTCAGTCAGCCCCTGCTTGCCGGTTTCCGCCTCGATCACCTGGTAGCCTTCCGACGCCAGCGCGGTGCGCAGGAAGCGGCGTATCTGAGTTTCGTCTTCGATGATGATGATAGTTGCTGTATTGCTCATGGGTGAGTGGCTTCTTCATGTTCGATCGAAGGCGGCTCGGTCAGTGGCAACGCGAAGTGCAGTGCCGCGCCGCCGGACGGCAGACTGTCCGCCCACATCCTTCCGCCGTGCGCCTGCACGATGGCGCGGCAGATCGTCAGGCCCAGACCCGCACCGCCCTGGCTGCCTTCCCTGGCGACCCGGTGGAATTTCTCGAAGATGCGCTCTTCTTCCCCCGCCGGGATCCCCGGTCCGTGATCAGAGACTGTCACCACCAACTCGTCCTGGTCGGTCGCGGCGGATATTTCGATAGCGGTGCCGGGCGGCGTGTACTTCACCGCGTTTTCCAGCAGGTTCGCAAACACCCGCTCTATCATCAGGCTGTCTATCTCGACCAAAGGCAGGTCGCGCGGCAGCCTGACGCTGACCGGATGATTGTCCATGCGCGAGCTCATGCCTGCCAGCGCCCCGCCGACAACTTCTTCCAGCGGCTGCCATTGCCGGTTGAGCACGACCGCGCCCGCCTCCAGCCGCGCCATGTCCAGCAGGTTGTTCGCCAGCCCGGCCATGCGCACGGCCTCCTCGTAAATGGACTGGCCGAGTTCATTGCGTGCTTGAGCGTCGAGTTTGTCGCTGTCCCGCAGCAGGCTGCTGGAGGCGCCGACGATCGCGGCAAGCGGGGTGCGCAGATCATGCGAGATCGCCGACAGCAAGGTATTGCGCAACTGCTCCGTCTCCATCTTCAACTGTACGCGTTGCGCTTCCGCCGCCAGCCTGACCCGCTCCAGGGCCAGCGCGATCTGGCTGACAGAGGTGTCCAGCAGCCGCTGTTGTTCCGGCAGCGCTATCCGTGCCGGGTTCAGCGGTAACAGGGCCAGCACGCCTATCATTCCGGATGGTGCCGGTAGCGGCAGGTAAACCATCTCGCCACCCGGCAGGGTATCCGTTCCCTGTCCCGCCATCTGCCCATGGTCGTACACCCATTGCGCCACGCTCAGGTCGCTGCCATGGCAGGATTGCGGTTCGCCCTCGTCCTTGGGATAAAGGATGCGCCCGGTTGCATCGGGCAGCAACACGACTGCCTGCGCCTCGAACACCTCCGCCACATGCCTGACTGCGATGCGCAGGATATTTTCCTCGCCGCGTGTCGCGGCCAGTTCCCGGCTCAGGGCATACAGCGATGCGATCCGACGCTCGCGGTGACCGGCGATCTTGGCCTGGTGACGGGTGCTCACCGTCATGCTGCTGATCACCAGTGCAACCAGCAACATCACGGCGAAAGTGACCAGGTATTGGCTGTCCGAGACAGCAAAACTGAAGCGCGGTGGTACAAAAAAGAAATCGAAGGCCACCACGCCCAGGAACGAACTCAGCACCGACGGGCCGCGCCCGTAGCGCGCGGCGACCACCACCACGCCCAGCAGGTAGACCATGATCAGGTTGGCCAGGTCGAAGTGGTCGAATATGACCCAGGATATGCCCGTGCTGATGGCCGTCGCCGCGACAGCCCACAAGTAGCCGGCGCGCCACTTGAACATCGTGTGCTGCTCTTCGGAGGCCAGCCCGAGATACAGGCGGCTGCGCGAGAAATAGGGATTCTCCCGCGCCTGCGACAGGAAATCGGACTCTTTCCCCACCACATGGATATCGATGTCCCTGGCCTGGCGGATGACGGTGTCGACCAGCGACCCGAACAGCCAGCGTTTCCATTCCGGCCGCGTCGGCTTGCCCAGCACGATGCGCGTGGCGTTGCGCGTGCGGGCATAGGCGATCAATTCCTCGGCCAGCTGGTAACCGCTCAGCGTGGCGGTCTCTGCACCCAGCTCCTCTGCAAGTTTCAGCGTGCGCAATATGGCATCGCGCTGTTCCCTGGAAAGACGCTGCAGCTTGGCCGTCTCGACATACACCACGATCCACTCCGCTTTCAGCAACTGCGCAAGGCGATATGCCGCGCGCACCAGGTTCTCGGCAGTGCCGCCCGGCCCGATGCAGACCAGCAGGCGTTCCTTGACCTGCCACACGTTCTGGATGGCATGGTCTTCGCGATAGTCGCGCATCTGCGCGTCCACCCGGTCCGCCGTGCGCCGCAACGCCAGTTCGCGCAACGCGATCAGGTTGCCCTTGCGGAAGAAATTCTTCGCCGCGCGTTCCGCCTGCTGGGGCAGGTAGACTTTCCCTTCCTTCAGGCGCTGCAACAGCTCGTCAGGAGGCAGGTCGATCAGCTCGATCTCGTTGGCGCTCTCTATCACTGCATCGGGGACGGTCTCCCAGACCGGGATGCCTGTAATCTGGGAAATGATGTCGTTCAGGCTCTCGATGTGCTGGACGTTGACTGCGGTATAGACGTCGATCCCCGCATCCAGCAATTCCTCCACATCCTGCCAGCGCTTCGCATGCCGCGAGCCCGGCGCGTTGGAATGCGCCAGCTCGTCCACCAGGATCAGCGCAGGACGGCGCTTGAGCGCCGCGTCCAGATCGAACTCACGCAATGTTGTGTTCTGGTAGTTCACCGCGCGCAGCGGCAGAAGCTCAAGCCCTTCCAGCAGTTGCTCCGTCTCGGCGCGCTTGTGCGTTTCCACATAGCCCGCCACCACATCCAGCCCTTCGGCGCGGCGCTCGCGCGCTGCCAGCAACATGCCGAAGGTCTTGCCAACGCCGGCGGAAGCACCGAAGAATATCTTCAGGCGCCCGCGGCGGCGGATCGCTTCGGCGCGCTGTACCTTTTCCAGCAGCGCATCGGGGTCGGGACGTTGGTCGGCCATTATCTTCTCGACGGGGTCACAGCCAGCCGGACTTCTTGAAGCGGTAATACAGATATCCGCAAGTACCGGTGATCACGAGCAGCGCCAGCGGATAGCCATACTCGAGCGACAATTCCGGCATGTTGTGGAAATTCATGCCCCATATCCCGGCGAACGCGGTGGCGACGGCGAAGATACCGGCCCAGGCCGCCAGGCGTTTGTTGATCTCGTTCTGCTCGATGGATACCGTGGATTGGGATACCAGAATCGCCGTGGTGATGGTGTCGCGTATGGCGTCTATCGTGGAATTGATGCGCGCCAGATGGTCGTAGACATCGCGGAAATAATCCTGGGTGGAAGCACAGACCGGCGGCACACGTCCGCCGTGCAGCTTTCCGGTCGCTTCCATCAACGGCAGGACCGCATGCTTGAGCACCACGATCTTGCGCTTCAGCTCGTACAGCTGCTCGATGTTGGAAAGGGCGGCATTCTTGTCGAACAAATGCTCCTCGATGGATTCCAGTTGCGACTCCAGCTCATTGATCACCGGAAAATAACGGTCCACCACCGCATCCATCAGCGCATAGAGCACGAATCCCGACCCCAGCCGCAACAATTCCGGCTCGCGCACGCAGCGTTCGCGCACCCCCAGAAAACTCTGCTTCGTCCGGTTGCGGATCGAAAGGATGAAATTGCGCTCGACGAAGATGTTGATCTCGCCGACCGTCAATTCGGCCTGGTCGAATTCCACGATGTGCATCACCATGAACAGCGTATCGCCATACTCCTCGATCTTGGGCCGCTGGTGGCCGTGTCGCGCGTCCTCGACCGCCAGGTCGTGCAGCCCGAATTCCTTCTGCATCGTTTCGAGTTCGGCATCGGTCGTATCGCGCAGCGCCACCCAGACGAAACAATCCTTGCGTTCAAGGTAGTCACTGATCTCTTCGACGGCAAGGTCGGCGAGCTTGACCCCGTTCTGGTAGGCAACACAATTGATGAGCATGGCGGTATTTGGTCAGTCCTGATGAAAGCTATTGCGCATCATATCCCCGGGCGCTCCAGCACCAGCCGGAACGCATCCATGCCGCGGTTAAAGAATGAGTAGGACGAGCCCCACAGATAGAGTCGAAATATCCTGTAGACCTTTTCCCCCCAGCGCTTGACGATCTCATCACGTTCTGCATCCAGGTTCTTCGCCCATTCCCGGCAAGTCAGGTAATAACTGTGGCGGTCGTTATTGATACTCCTGACTTCCAGGTTCGTTTTGGCGACCTGGGTCAGAAAGTCGTGCAGGCAAAAGTAGCGGTGATTGCCGGGATACACATAACGTGAAATAAAAGTGGGTTTGGAATACTTTTCCCGGAACGAACTCGCATCCAGATATATTTTGCCGCCGGGTTTCAACAAACGCAGGAGCTGATTCACGACGGCGGGATAATCCGGAAGGTGCTCCATGACGCCGAGGATGACGATGGCATCATAGGGTTCCGCCGTTGTGTGTTCGTAAAAATCGCCATAGATGACTTCGCAGGGAAGGTGCAGCCGCCGGATCAGGTCGTTAATGAACTCCTCCGACTTGCGTGCAATCGTGAGCGCCGTTACGTGTATCCCCTGCTTCCCGGCGTATTCGACAAACGTCCCCCAGCCACCGCCGACATCCAGTACCCGATCGCCCGGCTTTAGCCCGCAGCTTTGCACGACAAATTCCAGTTTGCGTCGTTGCGCCGTTTCCAGCGGTTCATCGTCACGCTCAAACACGGCTTGCGAGTAACACCTGCTTTGATCCATGAATTTGAGATAAAACTCGCTCTCATAATCGTAATGTTCCTCGATCGCGCGTCGGTTGGTGTGTACCTGCCCTGCAAGCAAAGGCTCAACGCGCCGCCAAATGGAATGCAGCGGGCGTTTATCGCTCAAAATCTCGCGGCAGCTGATAACTGCCCAGATATCTCCCTCTATGTCCAGGCTGCCATTGATATACGCTTCGGTAAAGCGCAGCTCGTCAAACCGTGCGATAGCCGTCAATGCACTCTGGTCTTTCAGGGAAATGGTAAATGCAGGATCGCCCTCTCCGAACCTGTAGATATTATCGTTCGGTGACCTGACGTTGAAAGGCACGACGATCTTACCGGCCAGGTGATTGCGAATCCGCTGTGCCAGCCAGGTTTCGACTATATCTGTTTTAAGTAAGCCCATGCGAAGCTCCTAAAAGAACATAACCGTAATCAGGCAGACACCCGCGCCTGCATCATAAGGAATGATATATGCAGACGCAACGACTCCCTATGCTGGCACATTCAGGCAACAACCAGGCCTGCTTTTGGCAAAAACTCGACCTTCGATCAATCTTCCTGCCTCGACTTCCTGTTTTCTTTTGCCCGCTTGCTGATACGCCAGACAAACCAGAAGATAGCCGCGATGGTGACGAAGGTCACCACTTCCGTCACCCAGACGATCGTCTGCACATGTTCCCTTTCCGGCATGGCAATTACAGCTTGTGCGTTGTTTGCCAGCACAGCCAGCGACGCTAAAATCCTCCCTGTGCTCCGTTTCATTTCGCCCCCTTTTTGGCAATGAAGCATTGATATGCGCAAGTCGCGTGTTTATGTTCTTGTCTACGCGCGGTAGCCATCATATCCCAGCACAAATCAGCCATCACGCAAATAGGAGCGGGCGAACCATGCAGTCCTAGCGCATCGCATCCAGCGCCATATCGAGTTCCAGCACATTCACCCTTGGCTCACCCAAGAAGCCAAACTGACGGCCTTCAGTGTGTTCCGCCACCAGCTTGCGCAAGGCATCCGGATCGAGGTTGCGCACCCGTGCCACGCGCGGAAGCTGGTATTCGGCTGCCGCCGGACTGATGTGCGGGTCGAGCCCGCTGGCGGACGCCGTCACGAGGTCGACCGGAACTGGTTGCGCATTGCCAGGATCGGCATCGCGCAGAGCCTGCACGCGGCCCTTCACGGCATCCAGCAAGGCCGGGTTGGTCGGTCCCAGATTCGAGCCACTGGACGCCGATGCGTTGTTCGGCATCGGCCCGGTCGCGGACGGACGGCCCCAGAAATATTTCGGGTCGGAGAACGACTGGCCAATGAGGCTGGAGCCCACCGCCTTGCCGTCCTTCATGATCAGGCTTCCGTTAGCCTTGGCGGGCATGGTCACCTGCGAGATTCCCGTCACTAGCAAGGGATACGCGATGCCGGTCAGCAGGGTGAGCAACAGGAAGCTCATTACAGCGGGACGTAGTTCTTTCAACATGGCTATTCCTTTCTCAAATCAGATGCAGGGCGACCAGAAGCAGGTCGATCAGCTTGATCCCGACGAAGGGGACGATGATGCCGCCCAGCCCGTAGATCAGCAGATTGTTGCGCAACAGTACGTTCGCCCCGATGGCGCGGTATTTCACGCCTTTCAGCGCCAACGGCACCAGCGCGATGATGATCAGCGCATTGAAGATCACGGCGGACAGGATGGCGCTGGACGGCGTTGCCAGATGCATCACGTTGAGCGCACCCAGTGCCGGATAGGTAGTTACAAATGCTGCCGGGATGATCGCAAAATATTTGGCCACATCATTGGCGATACTGAACGTAGTCAGTGAACCACGGGTCATCAGCATCTGTTTGCCGGTTTCCACGATCTCTATCAGCTTGGTCGGGTTGGAATCCAGATCCACCATGTTGCCTGCTTCCTTGGCTGCCTGCGTGCCGGTGTTCATCGCCACTGCCACATCGGCCTGTGCCAGCGCCGGGGCGTCATTCGTGCCATCGCCGGTCATTGCCACCAGCCGTCCCTGTGCCTGATGTTCGCGGATCAGCTTCAGCTTGGCTTCCGGCGTGGCTTCAGCAAGGAAGTCATCCACGCCGGCTTCGGCGGCGATGGCGGCGGCGGTGAGCCGGTTGTCTCCGGTGATCATGATGGTCTTGATGCCCATGCGGCGCAGTTCGGCAAAACGTTCCTTGATGCCGCCCTTGACCACATCCTTGAGCTCGATCACGCCCAGCACTTTGCTTCCGTCCGCTACCACCAGAGGTGTACTGCCACGGCGCGCGACAGTCTCCACGATGGTATGGACATCAGACGGAAAAATGCCTCCGAGACCGACGATATGGTCGCGTATAGCATCAGTCGCGCCCTTGCGTATCTGGCGACTTCCCATATTCACGCCGCTCATGCGCGTATGCGCACTGAAGGGCACAAAGGTCGCGCCCATCTCATGGATATTGCGTTCGCGCAGGCCGAATTTTTCCTTGGCCAGCACGACGATGCTGCGGCCTTCCGGCGTTTCATCGGCAAGTGAAGCGAGTTGTGCCACATCGGCAAGTTCGGCCTCTGTAACGCCTGTCGCATGCAGGAAACTGCTGGCCTGGCGGTTGCCCAACGTGATCGTGCCGGTCTTGTCCAGCAACAGCACATCCACGTCGCCTGCCGCTTCCACTGCACGGCCGGAAGTGGCGATCACATTCTTCTGCAGCATGCGCCCCATGCCTGCAACGCCGATGGCGGAGAGCAAGCCGCCGATGGTGGTTGGAATCAGGCATACCAGCAGCGCCACCAGCACAGTGATGCTGATCGGCTGTCCTGCTCCGGCCACCTCGACGCTATATAGCGAGAACGGCAACAGGGTAACGATGACAAACAGGAAGATCAGCGTCAGCGCTACCAGCAAGATCGTAAGTGCTATCTCGTTCGGCGTCTTCTGGCGTTTTGCGCTTTCCACCATCGCGATCATGCGGTCCAGAAAGGTCTCTCCCGGATTCGTGGTGATGCGCACTACCAGCCAGTCGGACAACACCCGCGTGCCGCCGGTCACCGCGCTGAAGTCGCCGCCGGACGCGCGTATCACCGGCGCACTTTCGCCGGTGATGGCGCTTTCATCCACCGAAGCCACGCCCTCGATCACCTCACCGTCACCGGGAATGAAATCGCCTGTTTCCACCAGCACAACATCGTCCTTGCGCAAGCTGGAGCCCGGAACCTGAACAAATTTTTCACCATAGTTCGGTCGGACAAGTTTCTTGGCCACGATATCACGCTTGGCACTGCGCATGGCCGCAGCCTGGGCACGACTGCGGCCTTCCGCCACCGCTTCGGCGAAGTTAGCAAACAGCACGGTGAACCACAGCCACAGTGTGATGGCCAGAATGAAGCCGGACGGTGCTTCGCCATGTCCGACCAGCGCCTGGAAGAACAATGCCGTGGTCAGCACGCTACCTGCCCACACCACGAACATCACCGGGTTCTTCATCTGCTGGCGCGGACTCAGCTTCTTGAACGAGTCCACTACGGCCTGTTTGACGATATCGCGCTCAAACAGGGAAAAGGGAATAGTCTTGGTTGTCATGCAAATCTCCTCAATGAACACTAATCATGTTCAGGTGTTCAATCACCGGACCGAGAGCTAACGCGGGCACAAAATTCAGTGCGCCAACCAGCAATACCGTACCGATCAGCAGCCAGACGAACATTTGCGTATGCGTCGCCATGCTGCCTATGCTGGCGGGGATGCGTTTTTTGGCTGCCAGCGAACCGGCCAGCGCCAATACCGGAATCATCAGCCAGATGCGGCCGACGAACATCTCGAAGCCCAATGCAGTGTTATAGAACGGCGTATTCGCCGACAAGCCGGCGAAGGCGCTGCCGTTGTTGCCGACGGCGGACGAGAACGCATACAGAATTTCGCTGAAACCGTGCGCGCCGGGATTGGCGACACCCGCCTTGCCCGCAGCCAGCGTGACGGCCAGGGCCGCACCGCCAAGGATGATCATGGGCGGGATCAGGATCACCAAAGAGGCCATCTTGATATCGAACGCCTCGATCTTCTTGCCCAGATATTCTGGAGTGCGACCTATCATCAACCCTGCGAGGAACACTGCGATCACCGCATACACAAGCATGCCGTACAGGCCGGAACCGACTCCGCCGAAGATCACTTCGCCCAACTGGATTTGCGCCATCGGAACAAGCCCGCCCAGCGGTGTGAAGGAATCATGCATGGAATTCACTGCGCCACAGGAAGCACCTGTAGTAATCGTGGCGAACAAAGCTGAATTGACGATGCCGAAACGCGTCTCTTTGCCTTCCATATTGCCGCCGGCTTGTGTGATGGAAGCGTTTTGATCCACACCTAATGCGATAAAGGCGGGGTTGCCCTTCAGTTCGGCGTATTCAGTCACCGCAAGGAAACCGACGAATAAAATGGTCATTGCGACGAGGATCGTCCAGCCCTGGCGTGTGTCCCCCACCATGCTGCCGAAGGTGTAGCACAACGCAGCGGGGAGCAGGAACATTGCGAGCATCGCCAGAAAGTTGGAGAACGGCGTCGGATTCTCGAACGGGTGCGCAGAGTTGGCGTTGAAGAAGCCGCCGCCGTTGGTGCCTAACTGCTTGATTGCTTCCTGCGAAGCAACCGGGCCCAGGGCGATGACTTGCTCCTTGGTGGTTGTTTTCTCCGTAACCGGGTTGCCTGCAGCGTCTTTTACCGGGTTACCGTCGGCATCTACCTTCGGGTTGTCGTAGGTAATAGTCTCTACTGTAGGCACGGTTTGATAGGTAGAAAAGTTCTGCACCACGCCCTGGCTGACCAGTGCCAATGCCAGAACCAGGGTGAGCGGCAACAGGATATAGATGATGCTGCGCGTCATATCCACCCAGAAGTTGCCGATGGTTTCTACCGTGTGACGTGCAAAGCCGCGTATCAGCGCCACCAGCACCGCCATGCCTGCAGCGGCGGAGAGGAAGTTCTGCACTGCCAGGGCTGCCATCTGGACGAGGTAGCTCATCGTGGATTCACCGCCATAGCCCTGCCAGTTGGTGTTGGTCAGGAAGCTGACCGCCGTATTGAAGGAAGAATCCGGGCTCACCGCGCCGAAACCCTGCGGATTCAGCGGCAGCATGCCCTGCAGGCGCTGCATGGCGTACACTGCCAGCATGCTGAGCAACGCAAACCACAGCATCGCCAGCGCATAGCGGGACCAGCGCATCTCCTCTTTGCTGTCCACTCCGCACAGGCGGTAAAAAAGATTTTCGGCGGGCGCTATCCAGCGCACAAAAATCGGCAGCTTCCCTTCGTAAATTTGCGCCATGTACCAGCCGAGTGGTTTCGTCAGGGCGATCAGCACGCCAAGGAACAAGGCAATTTGCAGCAATCCATTGGCACTCATGAGAATAACTCCGGTTTAAGCAAAGCAATGACGAGATACACCATCAGCAACACTGCCGTGATGGCACCGACGATATAAAAGAAGGTCATGACGGCCTCCTCAGTTTTTCGATCCCGTATGTCAGCAACACGCTCAGGCCAAAAAAGGCCAGGATCAACAATAAATATAGCCAGTCCATTTTTTTCTCCTTAAATGCTCAAAAATGCGGAATGCATGGTAGTAAATGGGGAATCAAAACGGTGTATAGATGAAACTCACCGGTATATAAAAGTTGTAAAGATTCCGGGCGGAAGGGGTACACAGAAATAATGATTCAGCTAGCCGCCGCACCGGGTTGAAACGTAGTAGCTGGGTCTTTGCGGCACGCAACCGGCATGCGGCGAGTACCCATATAATTGATATGGCATCAGAAAGCCGGGGCTTCCCTCGTGAAATCCGGGTTTGTTTTTGGGCATGATCAAGCGTAGAGTGCCGCCCCATTCTTGGGCAGACAGATAAAAAAAGCTGGGGGAGGGAGTACAAGATGGATATGAAGCACGCAAACAAGAAGTCATCGACTGGAGCATTGGCGTTGGCCGCGCTCGGTGTTGTGTATGGCGACATCGGCACCAGTCCCTTGTATGCATTCAAGGAAGCCTTCGTCGGACCGCACGGGTTGACCCCCAACGAACCGAACGTGCTGGCGACGTTATCCGCATTGTTCTGGGCGATGATGCTGATCATCTCAATCAAATATGTGTGGGTCATGCTCAAGTTCGACAACGACGGCGAAGGCGGTGTACTCGCATTGACCGCGCTTGCGAACCGTTCGGCAAAGGGAACAGCACGCTGGAAGATGTGGATCGTCACGGCAGGTATCTTTGCCGCAGCCCTGTTTTACGGCGATGCCCTGATCACCCCGGCAATCTCGGTACTCTCTGCCGTCGAGGGAATCAGCGTCGCCACACCCGCCTTCGAGCAATTCATTATCCCGATCACTGTCGGCGTACTCGCCGGTTTGTTCTTTATCCAGCGGCACGGCACGGGCAGCATGGGCAGACTGTTCGGGCCAATCACGTTGCTGTGGTTCGTCGCACTGGCCGTTCTCGGTGCCATCAGCATCGTCCAGAACCCCGTTGTGCTGCAGGCGCTCAACCCGATATACGCGATCGATTTCGCGCTGGAACATCCGGCAGGCATGTTCATGCTGCTGTCGGCAGTGTTCCTTGCACTCACCGGGGGGGAGGCTCTCTATGCGGACATGGGCCACTTTGGTTCAAGGCCGATACAGCTGGCCTGGTACGGCCTGGTCTGTCCCGCGCTGCTCATCAATTACTTCGGACAGGGTGCGCTGGTGCTCCGGTCCGCGGATGCGATCCAGAATCCGTTCTACCTGCTGGCGCCGGAATGGTTCATGCTGCCGTTGGTCGCACTGGCCACCGCCGCCACGGTGATCGCCTCGCAGGCCACCATTTCCGGCGCCTATTCGATGACCCTGCAAGCCATGCGCATGGGCTATCTGCCGCGCCTGTTCATCCAGCACACCTCGGATTCGCAGCGCGGGCAGATCTACATTCCCGCCGTGAACTGGATGATGATGGTCGGCGTCATCGTCCTCGTGTTCCAGTTCGGCTCTTCCAACGCACTGGCCGCCGCTTACGGCATCGCAGTGTCCGGCACCATGATCATCACCAGCCTGCTGACCGTCTTCGTCACGCTGATGCTGCCGGGACGGGGGCGCGCGCTGCTGTTGCCCGCATTGCTGATATTCGTGCTGCTGGAACTGATGTTCTTCAGCTCCAATCTGACCAAGCTCTTCCACGGCGGCTGGATGCCGCTGGCGTTCGGCCTGTTCCTGTTCCTGCTGCTCTCGACCTGGAAACGCGGCAGCACGCTGATCTCCGAGCAACGGCGCAAGATCGACATCCCCATGTCTCTGTTTATCACCGGTACACAGCCGGAGGTACCGCGCGTGCCGGGCACGGCGGTCTACCTGACGGCCGACCCGACCATGGTCCCCAGCGCCCTGTTCCACAACCTCAAGCACTTCAAGGTGCTGCATGAGCAGACGCTGTTCCTGCATGTGGTGACCGAGGATGTGCCTTACATCGAATTGGCGCAGCGTCTGAAAGTCACGCAGCTTGCGCCCGGCATGTACGATGTCGCGTTGCATTTCGGTTTCCGCCAGGAAGTGGACATCCCCTTGGCCTTGCAGGGTTTGGGAGAACACGGGGTGGAACTCGAACCGATGTCCACCACCTTTTTCGTTGCGCGCTCCAATGTCGCGGACGGTCCCGGTGGCATGTCGGCCTGGCGTTGCGCCCTGTTCTCATGGATGACTCGCCAGTCGGAAGGCGCGACGAGCTTCTTCAATCTCCCGCCCAACCAAGTGGTTGAGCTGGGCACTAAGGTAATGCTGTAGCGCAACGCTGATGAGCAGAAGTTATATCGATATAGCCTGACAACGGTTGAAGCAGCATCTGATTCGGCGGATAATCGCTCTCTTCTTAGGAGTGCTGGCCGAATGACACAATACTTACTCATCCTAGTCAGCACGGTGTGGGTGAACAACATCGTGATGGTGAAGATACTCGGGCTGTGCCCGTTCATGGGCGTGTCCAAGAAACTCGAGGCCGCCATCGGCATGGGCGCCGCCACGACCTTCGTGCTGACGCTGGGTTCCGGCGCCAGCTACCTGATCGAGCATTACCTGCTCGGACCCGATCTCGCGTACCTCACCACGCTTTCTTTCATCGTGGTCATCGCCGGTATCGTGCAATTCACCGAGATGGCGGTCAAGAAGACCAGCCCCGAGCTGTACCAGATCCTCGGCATCTACCTGCCGCTGATCACCACCAACTGCGCGGTGCTCGGCATCCCCCTGCTCAACGTGCAGGCTAAACATGATTTCATGCAGTCGCTGCTGTTCGGCTTCGGCGGTGCGCTGGGCTTCACACTGGTGATGATCCTGTTTGCCGGCATCCGCGAACGTCTGGAGGGCGCAGATGTTCCGGGAATATTCAAGGGATCGGCCATCGCCATGGTCACGGCCGGACTGATGAGCTTGTCATTCATGGGGTTCTCGGGCCTGGTGAAATGATTGCTGCACTATGGGTGATGGTCGGCATCTCTTTGCTGCTTGGAGCAGTGTTGGGTTTTTCCGCGATCAAGTTCAAGGTCGAGGGCAATCCGCTGGTGGAGAAGATCGATGCCGTGCTGCCCCAGACGCAGTGCGGACAATGCGGCTATCCCGGCTGCAAGCCCTATGCCGAAGCCATCGCCAAAGGCGAGGCCAACATCAACAAGTGCCCGCCCGGCGGTGAAGAGGGCATACGCAAATTGGCCGACCTGCTCGGCGTCGAATATGTGCCGTTCGGCGAGGGTGCGGCCCCCAAGGCCAAGGCAGTCGCATTCATCGATGAGCAGACGTGCATCGGCTGCACCTTGTGCCTGCAGGCCTGCCCGGTCGATGCCATCGTCGGCGCGGCCAAGCAGATGCACACCATCATCGCCTCCGAATGCACCGGTTGCGAGTTGTGTGTCGCGCCCTGCCCGGTGGACTGCATCAGCATGCAGCCCATCGGCGAAGACATCACCAACTGGAAATGGAACTACCCGACCATTCCCATCGTACAGGCTCCAGCAAGATGAGACCGTTGTTCAAATTCCACGGCGGCGTCCACCCGGCCACGCATAAAGCCGAATCGACCCGCACCCCGATCGCGCAGGCGCCGATCCCGTCCAAGCTGGTCATCCCCCTGCATCAGCATGTGGGCAACCGTGCCGTACCGGTGGTCCAGGTCGGCGAACGCGTGCTCAAGGGCCAGATCATCGGCAAGCCGGAAGGGCGCCTTTCCAGCGCGGTGCATGCGTCCACTTCGGGGACCGTCAATGCCATCGACATGCAACTGGTCGCTCACCACTCCGGACTGCCGGACCTGTGCGTCACCCTGATACCGGACGGCAAGGATGAATGGATAGCGCACAGCGGCGTGGACTATCGACAGACCGAACACACCGACCTGCGCCACCTGCTGCGGCAAGCGGGCGTGGTCGGCCTGGGCGGCGCCGTGTTCCCCAGCGACATGAAATCGTATTCCCACAAGCACAAAATCAAGACGCTGGTGCTCAACGGCGCCGAGTGCGAGCCTTACATCACCTGCGACGACATGCTGATGCGCGAACGCGCCGCGGACATCCTGCGCGGCGCCGAAGTGTTGCGCGAACTGCTGTATGCGGAAGAGGTGCTGGTCGGCATCGAGGACAACAAGCCGGAAGCCATCGCCGCGATGCAGCAGGCGGTGCTGGACGACAAGCATGCACACATGGAAGTGATCGCCGTGCCCACGCTGTATCCGGGCGGCGGCGCCAAGCAGCTGATCCGTGTGCTCACCGGCATCGAAGTCGCCGCCGGCGTGCGCTCCACCGAGATGGGCGTGCAATGCTTCAACGTCGCCACGGCCTACTGTGTCTGGCGTGCGATCACGTTCGGGGAGCCGCTGCTGTCGCGTATCGTCACCGTCACCGGCAACGTCGAGCATGCGCAGAACTTTGAAGTACTGCTGGGCACGCCGGTGGACGAACTGGTCGCGCTGGCCGGCAGCAAGCCCGATACAGACCGCCACATCATGGGCGGCCCGATGATGGGGGTGGACTTGCCGTCCGGCTCGGTCGGCGTGACCAAGGCGACCAACTGCATCATCGAGTCATCGCCCAAGCTGTTCCCGCCGCCGCCGCCCGCCCTGCCCTGCATACGCTGCACGCGCTGTGCCGATGTCTGTCCGGCCGAGCTGCAGCCCCAGGATCTCTACTGGTATGCCAAGGCCAAGGATTTCGGCAAGACGCAGGAATTCCACCTGTTCGATTGCATCGAATGCGGTGCCTGCGCCTACGTCTGCCCCAGCCAGATACCGCTGGTGCAATATTATCGGTTTGCCAAGAGCGAGATATGGCAGCGCGAACGCGAGGCACAGGCGGCCGATCTCGCACGCGAACGGCACGAGTATCGCCTGATGCGCATCGAGCGCGAGAAGCAGGAGAAAGCCGAGCGACTGGCCCAGAAGGAAAAGGCTGCGCTCGCGGCAAAAGCGGCCAGCCCCGCTCCTGCCGTGAATCCGGAACCGGCGCTGGTCAATGCCGCGGCCGATCCAGACGATACCCTGCAGATGCGTATCGATGCCGCCGTGGCCCGCGCCAAGGCGCAGGCTGCGACCGCACAGCCGAAGAACGTCAACACACTGACCCCGCAGCAGCAGGCCGAGATCGCCGAGATCGAGGCACGCCGCGCCAAGATCCGCGAAATGGCCGCGCATGCCGGCGCGGACGACGAACCCCCGAAGTCCAATTAAGGATAGCCGACAATCATGTGGAGTTCCCCTTTCATCACCCAGCCCAGCAGCGTCAGCCAGATCATGTTGCGCGTGCTGCTCGCGCTGATTCCCGGCATCGCGCTGTATGTCTGGTATTTCGGCCCGGCGATCCTGGTGTCGATCGCACTGGCCTCCGTCACCGCACTGGCGACCGAAGCGGTCATGCTCAAGTTGCGCCAGCGCCCGCTCGGACCGTTCCTGTCCGACAACAGCGCCCTGCTCACCGCCTGGTTGCTGGCGCTGTCCATCCCGGCGCTCGCTCCCTGGTGGCTGGTAGTGGTCGGCACCGCCTTTGCCATCGCCATCTCCAAGCACCTGTATGGTGGCCTGGGCAACAACCCTTTCAATCCGGCGATGATCGGCTACGCCGTGCTCATCATCTCCTTCCCAGTGCACATGACGCACTGGATCACACCGCACGGAATGGGCGGCATCGAGCTGTCGTTCGGAGAACAGCTGAACTACATCTTCGATGGCGTACTGCCTGATGGCTTGAAGCTGGATGCGGTGACCATGGCGACACCGCTGGATACGCTGAAGACGCAATTGCACCTCGGTTTATCGGTGAACGACATCCGCGACATGCCGATCTACGGCTATCTGGCGGGCAAAGGCAGCGAGCTGGTGGCGATCGGCTTCGCGATCGGCGGCCTCTACCTGCTGTCCATCCGCATCATCTCCTGGCACCTGCCGGTTGCGTTCCTCGCGTCCCTGTTCGCCACGGCGGGCGTGTTCCACCTGGTCGACCCGGCGCATTACGTCACGCCGCTGTTCCACTGGTTCTCCGGTGCGGCGATGCTGGGTGCGTTCTTCATCCTGACTGATCCCGTCACCTCGCCGACCACCGCCAAAGGCAAACTGATCTTCGCCGCCGGAGCAGGCCTGCTCACGTACTTGATCCGCGTGTTCGGCGGCTTCCCGGACGGCATGGCCTTTGCCACGCTGCTGATGAACATCTGCGTGCCGCTGATCGATGCCTGGACGCAACCCAAGGTGTTCGGCAAGAAGGGAGATAGCAAATGAAGCGCATCGCCCGCTCCACCCTGCAAACCGCCATCAATCTGGTGTTCTTTGCCATCGTCGGCACAGCGATATTGGCTTCGGTTTTTTATATGACACACGATGCGATCGTGAAAAGTGAAGAAGCTGAGAAGCTGAAGCTCATCACGCAGATTGTGCCGTCTTCCATATTTGATAACGATATCATCCAGGACACGCTGACCATTCCCGCCGATCCGCTACTGGGCAACGCAGACAGTACGCTTGCCTATCGTGCCCGCATCAAGGGCGAGCCCTCCGCGGTGGTATTGGAAGCTGTCGCGCCGGACGGTTACAGCGGCAAGATCAATCTCATCCTGGCCGTACGC
>DAIDAJ010000084.1 GCA_027310665.1 Sideroxydans sp.
ATCCTTGGATTCGATCTTGAACGCGATGGGATGCACGCCGCTGAACAAGGTGACCTTGTTCAAGGTTGCTTCAACGGGTGTCATTGCGTAGATCGGTGTACTGCCATTTATACGCGACATCCACAACGCAGTCGAGCCGGACTGCGTCAGCGCAACAATGGCCTTAACTTTGAAATGGGATGCTGCGTACAGGGCGGACATGGCGATGGATTGGTCTATCCGCGTGAACTTGCTGTGATCCAGACGCCGATCCGCGGAACCTTCTTCGGTTTCTTTCTCCGCACTGCGACAAATTCGATCCATGGCTTCGATTGTTTCCACCGGATAATCGCCGACCGCAGTTTCCGCCGACAGCATCACCGCATCGGTCCCATCCAGTACCGCGTTCGCCACATCAGAGACTTCGGCTCTTGTTGGAATAGGCGCCGTGATCATCGACTCCATCATCTGGGTCGCGGTGATGACCAGCTTGTTCCTGGCGCGAGCCATCTTGATCATCTTCTTTTGCAGGCCGGGAACGGCCGCATCGCCCACTTCCACCGACAAGTCGCCGCGGGCCACCATGATGGCATCGGACGCATCGATGAGGCCTCCCAGCACGGGGATGGCTTCGGCGCGTTCGATCTTGGCGACCAGGAGACTCTTGCCTCCCGCAGCGTGCATCAGCTCGCGTGCCTGCTTCATGTCGTCGGCCGACCGCGGAAAGGACACTGCGAGGAAGTCTGCTTTGATCAATGCTGCTGTCTTGATGTCTTCCTTGTCCTTGTCGGTCAGCGCGGGAGCTGTCAACCCGCCGCCCTTGCGGTTGATTCCCTTGTTGTTCGACAGAACGCCGCCACGGACGACGACGCAATGCACTTCCGCACCCTTCACCCCGGTGACATGGAATTCCAACATGCCGTCGTTGAGCAACAATACCGTCCCGACATCCACGTCATTGGGCAGTTCCTTGTAGTCCAGCCCAACGCGTTCCTGGTTGCCCAGGCCCTCCAGCGAAGCGTCGAGAATGAAAGCATCGCCCTTGTTCAGGGTGATCTTGTCGTTCTCGAATTTGCGCACGCGGATCTTCGGCCCCTGCAGGTCGGCCAGGATACCGATGGTACGACCTGCCGCCTTGGCCGCGGCACGCACCTTGTCGGCGCGTCCCATGTGATCCTGGGCCGAACCATGGGAAAAGTTCATCCGTACGACGTCCACTCCCGCGCGGATCATTTGTTCCAGTACCTTTTGGTCGCTGGAAGCGGGCCCCAGTGTTGCTACTATTTTTGTTCTGCGCAGCATGTGAGTCCTAGTTAGTTATTGCCTGGCGCGTTGCTCCAGAATTTCGACGGCGGGCAAAGTCTTGCCTTCGAGGAATTCCAGGAACGCACCGCCTGCGGTTGAAATATAAGATACCTTGTCGTAGATGTCGTACTTCTGTATCGCCGCGATGGTGTCGCCGCCGCCAGCCAGCGTGAAGGCCTTGGTCTCGGCGATAGCCTTGGCGATCGTTTTCGTGCCTTCTCCGAACTGATCGAACTCGAACACGCCAACTGGGCCGTTCCACACCACTGTGCCTGCCTTCATGATGATATCGGCGAGTTCCTGTGCGGACTTCGGACCGATGTCGAAGATCATGTCGTCGTCGGCCACATCGCCCGCATCCTTTACCACGGCGGGTTCGTTGGCATCGAACTTCTTGCCCACTACCACATCCACCGCAATCGGAATGGTAGCGCCGCGTTGTTTCATTTTTTCTATCAATGCCTGTGCAGTGGGAACGAGGTCGTCTTCGCACAACGACTTGCCTACGTTCTTGCCGACCGCCTTCAGGAAGGTGTTGGCGATGCCGCCGCCGACAACCAGCTGTTCGCACTTTTCGGACAGCGATTCCAGCACGGTCAGCTTGGTCGAGACCTTGGAGCCGCCGACGATGGCGACCATCGGACGGGCCGGATTGAGCAATGCCTTGCTTAACGCTTCCAGTTCCTGGGTCAACAGGGTGCCTGCCGCAGCAACAGGCGCAAACTTCGCTACTCCGTGCGTGGATGCTTCGGCGCGGTGTGCGGTACCGAAGGCATCCATCACGAACACGTCGCACAGGGCGGCATATTTCTTCGCGGTCTCTTCGTTGTTCTTCTTTTCACCCTTGTTGAAACGGCAGTTTTCCAGCAGCACCAGTTCGCCTTCGGCGACATTGAAACCGCCATCGACCCAGTCGCGGATCAGGCGTACAGGTTTGTTCAGCTTGTTGGCGATGACATCGGCGACAGGTTTGAGCGAGTTCTCCTCGGAGTAAACGCCTTCTTCGGGACGGCCCAGATGGGAAGTCACCATCACGCGCGCACCGGCTTGCAGGGCAAAGTTGATGGTGGCCATGGATGCGGTGATACGCGCATCCGAAGTCACCTTGCCATCCTTGACGGGAACATTCAGATCGGAACGGATCAAGACGCGCTTGCCTTTAAGCGCGAGATCGGTCATTTTGATAACGGACATGTGTTTTCCTTTGTTGCAGACATGAAACGAAAAGGGCCGGCACGCAGCCAGCCCTTGGTCGGAGTGAGTTACTTGGCGATGTGACGTACCAAGCGCATCAGGTTGCACGTGTAACCGTATTCGTTGTCGTACCATGCCACGACCTTGACGAAGGTCGGATCCAGTGCAATGCCGGCTTCGGCATCGAATATGGATGGATTGGTACAGCCACGGAAGTCGGTGGAAACGACCTTGTCTGTGGTGTAGCCGAGTACGCCTTTCAGCGGTCCATTCTCCGAAGCTGCCTTCATCGCCTTGCAGATCTCGTCATAGGACGCCGCCTTGTTCAGTTCGCAGGTCAGGTCGACCACGGACACATCGGATGTCGGCACCCGGAAAGCCATGCCTGTCAGTTTTTTGTTCAGTTCAGGAATCACCACACCTACCGCCTTGGCTGCACCAGTGGACGAGGGGATGATGTTTTCCAGAATGCCACGGCCACCGCGCCAGTCCTTGTTGGAAGGGCCGTCAACCGTCTTTTGTGTCGCAGTTGCTGCGTGCACAGTGGTCATCAGGCCGCGCTTGATGCCGAATGTGTCGTTCAGAACCTTGGCGACCGGCGCCAACGCATTCGTGGTGCAGGAAGCCGCCGAAACGATCTTCTCGCCCTTGTAGGTGTCGTGGTTCACACCGTACACGAACATCGGGGTTGTATCCTTGCAAGGAGCGGACATCACCACCTTCTTGGCACCTGCGGCGATATGTTTCTGGCAGCTCGCATCATCCAGGAAGAAGCCGGTACATTCGACCACAATATCGACACCAGCTTCATTCCACTTCAGGTTGGCCGGATCCTTCTCGGCGGTCAGGCGGATAGTCTTGCCATTGACGACCAGGTTGTTGCCGCTGACGGCCACATCGCCCTGAAAGCGGCCATGTACCGAGTCGTATTTAAGCATGTATGCCAGATAATCCGGCTCCAGCAAGTCGTTGATTGCAACGACTTCGATCTCTGGGAAATCCTTGGTTGCTGCGCGGAATACCATGCGACCGATACGACCAAATCCATTGATACCAACTTTGATAGCCATATATTTCTCCCGTTTAGTAAAAAATCAACAATTTACCCTTGACGTTCTTTAACCCCATGCTGGCTTCTGCCGAAATGAGCCTGCGTCTTCAGGTTTAGCCTATAACTTCCATCACCGTCTTAACTACGTTCCAGCTTTGGCATGGCGTTGAATTTTTGTCAACATTCGCCTGCACTGAAAGTTCGTCAACTTCAAGACTGCAAAACGCCCTTGACTGTCTTGACGACATTTTCAACGGTGAAACCGAAATGCTTGAACAATTCGGGTGCAGGAGCGGATTCTCCGAAGCAATCCATGCCGATCACTGCACCTTCGAGTCCGACATACTTGTGCCAGAGACCGGTCACACCCGCTTCGACGGCCACGCGTTTGACACCCTTGGGCAACACGCTGTCCTTGTAGGCCTGATCCTGGCGGTCGAACACATTGGTCGACGGCATGGACACAACACGCACTTTGACGCCTTCTGCGGCAAGTGTGGCTTGTGCTTTCATGGCGAGATCGACTTCGGACCCGGTAGCGATGATGACTGCCTGCGGCTTGCCGCCTTCAGCTTCAGACAAGACGTAGGCTCCCTTGCGGATGTTCTCGATCTGATTTGAGTCGCGCTTCTGGAAAGCCAGATTCTGGCGGCTGAAGATCAAGGAAGTCGGGCCGGTCTTGCGCTCGACGGCACACACCCACGACACCATGGATTCAACCGTATCGCACGGGCGCCATGTGTCCATGTTCGGAATGAAGCGCAGGGTGGTCGTTTGTTCAACCGGCTGGTGCGTAGGCCCATCTTCGCCGAGACCGATGGAATCGTGGGTGAACACATAGATCACGCGCTGTTTCATCAATGCCGACATGCGCAATGCATTGCGGGCATATTCCGAGAACATCAGGAAGGTACCGCCAAAAGGCAATAGTCCGCCGTGCAACGCCATACCATTCATGATGTGCGACATGCCGAATTCGCGGACGCCGTAGCTGATGTAGTTGCCGGGTTTCTTGGCGGATACGTGATGCGCGCCGGTCCAGTTGGTCAGGTTGGAACCGGTCAGGTCGGCTGAACCGCCGAGGAATTCCGGCAAGGCCGGCACCAGTGCATTGATCGAATTTTGCGAAGCTTTACGAGTGGCGATGGTCTCGGCCTTTTCGTTCACTTGTGCAATAGCCTTGGCAGCATGCTCAGCCCAATTGGCCGGCAGATCGCCTTTCATCCGGCGCTGGAACTCCGCGGCTTCCTTGGGGAATGCTTTCTTGTATTCGGCGAACTTGTTGTTCCACAGCTTTTCCAGGCCTTCGCCCTTGGTTCGGGCATCCCATGCTTCATATACGTGAGCCGGAATTTCGAAAGGAGGATATTTCCAGCCGATGTGTTCGCGCGTTGCTGCAACTTCATCTGCCCCCAGTGCGGCACCGTGTACGTCGTGCGTGCCCTCCTTATTGGGGGAGCCGGCACCGATGATGGTCTTGCAACAGATCAGCGAGGGTTTGTCGGTCACCGCCTTGGCAGCGTTGATCGCCTTGTTGAGCTCGTCCGGGTCGTGGCCCTGTACATCGGCAATGACGTGCCAGCCGTAAGCTTCGAAACGTTTCGGCGTATCGTCGGTAAACCAACCATCGGTGTGGCCATCGATGGAAATGTTGTTGTCGTCCCAGAAGGCGATCAGTTTGCCCAAGCCCCAAGTGCCGGCCAATGCACAGGCTTCGTGCGAGATGCCTTCCATCATGCAGCCATCGCCCATGAATACATAAGTATGATGGTTGACGATCTCATGTCCCGGCTTGTTGAATTCGTTGGCCAGCAACTTCTCGGCCATCGCCATGCCGACTGCATTGGTGATGCCTTGGCCGAGCGGACCGGTAGTCGTTTCGACGCCGACGGTATAGCCGTACTCGGGGTGACCGGGCGTCTTGGAGTGCATTTGACGGAAACGCTTCAGCTCTTCCATCGGCAAGTCGTAACCCGACAAGTGCAACAATGCGTAAACCAGCATGGAACCGTGTCCGTTGGATTGCACGAAACGGTCACGATCGGGCCATTTCGGATTAGCCGGGTTATGGCGCAGGTGATGATTCCACAGTACTTCGGCGATTTCCGCCATGCCCATTGGAGCGCCGGGATGGCCGGAGTTGGCCTTTTGAACGGCATCCACCGCCAGCATGCGAATCGCGCCGGTGATGTCATTGAATTTCGGGGGGGTTACGTTACGTACCGCAGTCATTTTCCTGCCTCCTAAAAAACTTCCCTAAGCCTAAGCCAAGTAAGATACTAAAATAAATTTATATTGATTATTAATTTCAACGAAAGGCGCCGATTATGCCTTAAGGCCCTGCCGTAGAGCAACAACGGGCGGGCACAAGGTGTGGTTTCCGGGCGTTACTGAGTGTCGCCTGAGCCTTTTTTAAGCGGTTTTATCCCCAATTGTTTGAGTTTTCGGTAAAGATGCGTACGTTCTATGCCGGCCTTTTCTGCGATGCGCGAGATGTTTCCGTTCTCTTTTTGCATCTGGTAATTGAAATATAGGCTGTCAAAATGCTCCCGCGCTTCGCGTAATGGCAGGTCCAGGGGCAGGGACATCTGGGTACGGACTTCGCTATCGGATATTTTGGACGTACTTTCCTGCGGTTTGTGCGCGCCGGTTACAGGCACGCCGTGCTGGATTGCCTTTTCCACGGAGGCCAACAGTTTTTGCAGGGCGATGGGTTTTTCCAGGAAATCCGACGCACCGATGCGCATCGCTTCCATCGCCGTTTCTATCGTCCCGTGGCCCGACATCATGATCACAGGCATGGTCAACTGATCGCGTTCGACCCATTCCTTCAGCAGGGTCAGACCGTCCGTATCCGGCATCCAGATGTCCAGCAGAACCAAGTCTGGAACATGTTGCGCGCGGAAATTCCTTGCTTGAGTAGCATTTTCCGCCAGATGGATGCGATATCCCTCGTCGAACAATATTTCGGAGAGCAACTCGCGAATACCCACTTCGTCGTCCACTACCAGAATATTTTTTGTCGCCATTACACTATCTCCGTTTCCGATACAGCCAAAGGCAATACCACACTTACACAAGTCCCTCCCGGCGGCTGGCTTTCTATTGTTATTTTTCCACCGTGCTCCTCAACGATCTTCTTCACGATAGCCAGGCCAAGCCCGGTTCCCCTCTGCTTGGTCGTCATATACGGTTCGAACAATCTTCCGAGCATATGCTCCGGTATGCCGCTACCGTTGTCTTTCACTATTAAATTCAACGCACCATCGGGGGTATTCTCGGTAGAAAGCACGATCTGTGGGTTTTCCGCTTGCTGCAAGGCATCGTGTGCGTTCTGCAGCAGGTTATGGATCACCTGGCGCAATCGTGTCGCGTCGCCTTTTAGCAAAGTATGGTGCGCATCAAGCTTCAGGGTGATCGGGTTGCTGTTTGCTTCGTATAGTCCCATCACTTCCGTCAAGAGCTGGTGCATGTCCAGTTCAACCAGCCGCGCCGCCGGCGCGCGCGCATAGTCGGCAAACTCGGTGACCATGTTTTTCATCGCGGAAACCTGGCTGACGATGGTTTGGGTTGCGCGTTGCAGCAGTTGGGCATCCTGGTCGTCCAGTTTGCTGTGCAGTTTGTGCTGAAGACGTTCTGCCGAGAGTTGTATCGGGGTGAGGGGGTTTTTTATTTCATGCGCCAGTCGCCGGGCAACCTCGCCCCACGCTGCCTGGCGCTCCGCTTGCAGCAGATGTGTTATGTCGTCGAACACCACCACGTAACTGCTGTCTTCCTCCATCGTGGATAACCGCGTACCGCGCAAGAGCAGGATCTGGTCACCGTTTTTGCTCATGCGCTCGATTTGTTGCCTCCACTCATGCTGGGACGACTCGTCGAAACCCTGCATTACCGCACCGATGAACGGCCGCAATAATATATGTTCGGTAGCGATCTCCGTAAGGGTCTTCCCTTCGATGTCCTGCAGCGATACGCCCAGAATCTGGTTCGCACTGGGGTTGGAGGAACGCAGCCGATGTTGATCGTCAACCACCAATACGCCTGACGACAGGTGCGCAAGCACGCTTTCCAGATAAAGCTTGGCATTCTCCACTTGCTGTTGTTGCTGTTCTCCCATCCGTTTCGCGTCGGCCAGATAGCGGGTCATCTGGTTGAACAACCCGGTCAGTGCGCCCAATTCGTCGCGGCTCTGCACCGGATAATTGCCGGTGAAGTCGCCCTTTGCCACTGCCAACGTCCCGGCCGCCAGGGCTGCAAGTGGCGCACTGAGTTGTTCGCTCAAATAGAATGCCGCCGAACTGACGCTCAATAATACGATCAGGAGCGATAAAGTGAGCGTAACGCCGTACAACCGTTTAAGTCCGAGTCGCGATAACGATAGTTCCTGGTAGTCGCGGTATACCGCTTGTACCGTCTCCGCATTTTCGGCAATCTGCCTGGATACCGGTTGCGTGAATTGCAGCGTTCTGCGTTCCCCCTTCCACAGCGACGACTTCATCGGAATCAGCACGCGCAGGACCAGCTGATCGTCGGGCAGGACCTCTACGGTGCTGTAGCCATCTTTTTCCCAAGCCTGCTGCAGCAACTCGACTGATGGCATTTCGGTATCGTTCTTGCTCCTGTTGCTGCTTGCAAACGCCAGCAGTTGCCCTTTGCTCCCGAATACAGCGGCTTCTTGTGCCCCACCCTCCTTGATGAGACGTGCCAAGGTCTCGGTATGGCGCCGCTGGTCCTGTTCCCCCAGAATCATGGCGACCAGGTGGCCCTTCTTTCCCAATTCGGCGAGTCCGTTCTCCAGCGAACTGCGTCCGAGATTCAGGCCGCCTTCCAAGGCTTTCTCCACCCGCACGTCGAACCATGATTCGATGCTTTTGCTTAGAAACTGTACCGAAACCGCGTAAACCAGAAACCCGGGCATGATTGCGATCACTGAAAAGATCAGGACCAGCCGCAATGTCAGTTTTGCACCGTATATCTGCTGTTTGAGTTTGCTGCGCAGCTGCCACACTTGTGAAGCCACCACGCCCGCCAGAGCCAGAGCAAGCGCGCCTGTCATCATCAATAAAACGTAGTAGTTGTGGGAGAAGAGGTCCGTATTGGCACTGGCGCTGGACAGCAGATACAAGAGTGCCGTGCCCACGATGCCGCTGATGATGACCAGATACTTCATGGCTTGGCCTCGGCTTCAACCGGCGTGATTTGCCAACGATACGGTTCGGACTCCAGTTTCCAGTCTTCGTTGGTGAGTGCATTTACCTGCAGCGGCTTGGGCAATTGTGTCACGTCCAATTTCATCTGCACGAAAGCGGAACAACATTCGCTCCCTTTTTTCAATAGTCGTGAAAAATATCCGCCGCCTTTTTTGTCCAGTAGTTCAATCGGAACAGGCGGTGCACTTTGGTGCCCAAGTACCTGCAGAGCGTCTTTTAAGTCGTTGAAACTCTGGAACAGGGAACCGTGAGTGATCCGGTATTGCTGAGTTAGCGCGTTGAACGAGAGCTTGGCGACCTGCTCGTCTCGAGCGACATCGGTATCCAGCCAATACCAGCGTGATCGATTGATGGTCAGTTCGCTGACAAAATACAGCGTCACTCCGTGTTTCAGGGCCATCTCGATCATCGGGGACAGTTGTATGTCGAAGTCGACGGATATTCGATAGCCTTCGTCAGTCAAACGAGCCTCGGCCTTACTTATGCTGATACCTTCCGCGGTTGCGATGGAAGTGCACAAGCTCAAGCCGATCACCCAGACCGACCGGTACAACCAATCAAGCTTGTTTGTGCAGCAGCGCATAAAAGAACCCGTCATGGTCTTTGTTTGGCAACAACTGACCGTCAGACATGCCCGGTACAGATATTCCCGATCGTACCGCATCGCCGTGCTGCGATAAAAACGCCGACACTACTTGCTCGTTTTCGCGAGCAAAGATGGTGCAGGTCGCATATAGCAATTTACCACCTCTCTCCAGCAACGGCCACAATGATTCCAGTATCTGTTCCTGCTGTGCCGCAAAGCTTTCTATGTCCTCCGGCCTGCGCAGCCACTTGATGTCCGGATGACGGCGAACCACCCCTGAAGCAGAGCAGGGTACATCTGCCAGAATGCGCTGAAATAGCTTGCCATCCCACCAGTCTTCGGGCTTTGCCGCATCGCCGCAGGTTATTTCCGCTTCCATGTGCAATCGTTGCAGGCTTTCGCGTACTCGTTGCAGGCGTTGCTCTTTTTTATCCAGGGCCACCAGGTCAAGCTCTGCCAATTCCAGCAAGTGTGTAGTCTTTCCCCCCGGTGCAGCGCAAGCATCCAGCACGCGCATGCCGTCCTCTACGTCCAGCAGTCTTGCGGCATATTGCGCGCCCGCATCTTGCACCGATACCCAGCCCTCGTTGAATTTGGGCAGGCGGTCTACCGGCACCGGGCGTTCCAGCTTCAAGGCGTCCGGCTCAATGATCTGGGTCACGATGTCTTGCGCCGCTAATATTTTTTGATACTCAGCTACGCTTGCATGCCGCGCATTTACACGGAGGGTCATAGGAGGATGTTGATTTCCTGCTTCCAGAATTTCGTAGGCCCTTGTTCCGTATTGCGCTTTGACAGCATCGATCCACCATTTCTGGTATGCGTAGTGGCTTTCGTCTTCGTGATCGGCCGCTTCCTGCAATTCCGGCTGCCTGCGCAAATAGTTGCGTAGTACTGCGTTGATCAAACCACTGGCTGCGGGATTGCTACTCTTTGCAGCTTTTACGGCCTGATCGACGACCACATGCGCGCCCGCCTTGGTGTATTGCAGCTGGTACATTGCCACGAGCAGCAGGTTCCGTAACGCCGCATCTTGCACGGGGCGATCCAGCAGGCTGTCCAGCATGAAGACCAGCCGCGAGTAATGGCGCAGAGTGCCATAGCAGAGGTCTTGCAGCGCCCCGCGCTCTTGCGCGGTGTTGAATTTCCTGCGTAGCGTTTCACTCAAGACCTGTGTGAGATTGCGCCCGCCGTGCACGACATTGTCTACTATCTTTCCAGCTTCCAGTTGAATGAGCTGCATGGTCAAATTGTACTGAATCGATCACCGGCTTTAATGGGGAAACTTTGGACGAATTGTGCAACGGGAAGAGCTTTTCCCCCCGGTTTCTGCAAAATCTCCAGCCCAAGTACGCCTTTTCCGCATGCGACACGAATTCGATCTTTATCCACCGCGACTACGGTGCCGGCCGCAGCTTCCGGGCCTGAATCCAGGTTCGCCCGCAATATCTTGATCGGCGTACCCTCAAATAGCGCATAGGCGGTGGGAAACGGAAAATATCCGCGTACGGCTCGTTCCAATTGCTTTGCGTCCTTGGTCCAATCAAGTTGTGCCTCAGCTTTGGTCAGTTTCGCGGCATATGTTGCCTGCGGCGAATCCTGTTGTTCCGGACGCAGCTTGCCAAGTTCGATTGCCTGCAGAGCTTCGATGACGGCTTGTGCTCCCAATTCGGCCAGTTTGTCATGCAGGCTCTGCGACGTCTCGCTTGGCTCTATCCTGCATGCTTTCTTTAGCAGCATCCCGCCGGTATCGAGCCCTTCATCCATCTGCATGATCGTGATGCCGGTTTCGGCGTCACCTGCCAGGATAGCGCGTTGTATAGGCGCCGCACCGCGCCATCGCGGCAGCAACGAAGCATGGATGTTCAGGCAACCGTGTCGCGGCAACTGTAATACCGCTTCCGGCAAGATCAGGCCATAAGCCGCAACAACCATTACGTCTGCATCGAATGCGGCGATGGTCTGTTGTATTTCTTCATTTTTCAGGGTGGTGGGTTGCAGGACGAGCAACCCATGCTCCATCGCAAACTGCTTTACCGGGCTGGCAGTCAAGTGCATACCTCGACCCGACGGCCGGTCCGGCTGGGTGAACACGGCAACGATGTTATGTCGTTTGATCAGCGCGGCCAATGCGTTAGCCGCGAACTGCGGTGTTCCTGCGAATATGATATTCACGGAGTCGGTCTTAGAACGTCTCGCGCCGTTGCTTTTTCAACTTGGCACGTATACGTGTTTGTTTAAGATGGGAGAGGTGTTCTACAAAAACGCGGCCTTGAAGATGATCCATCTCGTGCTGGATGCAAACTGCAAGCAGGCCTTCTGCCTCCAGCGTAAATTGCTTGCCGTGCTCATCAAGGGCTCTGACAGTTATGCGTTCTGCTCTCGTGACTTTCTCGTAGATCCCGGGTACGGACAGGCAGCCCTCTTCGTTCTCTTTCTCTCCCAAGCTATTCAGCAACACCGGGTTAATGAGCACTTTCAGGTCGTCATGCGCCTCTGATATATCGATCACGATCAACTGAATATGTTGATCCACTTGGGTCGCGGCCAGCCCGATGCCGGGGGCGGAATACATGGTTTCCGCCATATCCCGCACCAGTTTGCGGATGGTTTCGTCAATCTGATCCACCATTTTGGCGACTTTGTGCAGCCGCTCGTCGGGGTACTGCAAGATAGGGAGAATTGCCATAAATGCTTGCCAACTGAAGAGACTAGATGCAGAATTTAAACCGCCGTGCAAACATCACACCGCTTTCCTTTACTTTGCTGGGGTTTTTCCATGCGCAAGATTATATCGCTGATTTGTCTCCTGTTGCCCA
>DAIDAJ010000094.1 GCA_027310665.1 Sideroxydans sp.
AAGCCCGATGAAATCATCTATAATGAGGGCGTGAGGAAGGTGTATTTGGGCGAACACTTCAAGCTGTAAAGATCAAGACAAGACCGCCACTCACCGAATAGCCACGATGAAACACTCTCTCCAACTCAGGCAATCCCAACAACTGATGCTGACGCCCCAGTTGCAGCAGGCTATCAAGCTGCTGCAGCTCTCGACGCTGGAGATCAATCAGGAGACTGCCCGCCTGCTGGACGAGAACCCCTTCCTCGAACGCGAAGACGACAATACCAACCAGACCTACAGCGGCAACAGCAGCACCGATATCCCCGTGACGTCCGGCAGCACCGAAAACGGCGCTCCCGCCGAAACGGAATCGCGCAACGACAACAGCGGCGAGTGGCCCGAGCCCACGTTCTCTTCATCATCGGGCTCGTCCAGCCCGGACGACGAGGACGACGGATATTCCGAAGTCGCTGCCGAAAAACCCAGCATGCGTGAGCACTTGCTCTGGGAATTGAACATGAGCCAGTTGGATCCGCGAGACAAGAAGATCGTCGGCTTGCTGATCGATGCGCTGGACGAGAATGCCTACCTGTCGCAGCCGCTGGAAGAGATCGCCGAACTGCTGCCGCCCGAGCTGGACATCTCGCTGGACGACCTGGAAACGGCACTGGTGCAATTGCAGTATCTGGATGCGCCCGGTATCGGTGCGCGCAGCCTGAGCGAATGCCTGGCGCTGCAGCTGCGCGCCATGCCGGAAGATATGCCGGGGCGCGAGTTAGCGCTGGCTATCGTCACCCAGCATCTGGATCTGCTGGCCGCGCGGGATTTCAGCAAATTGAAGAAAACGCTGCGCTGCGACGACGACGCCCTGCGCTGCGCGCAGGACCTGATCGTGCATCTTCAACCGAAGCCCGGTTCGGCCTTCGAGCATCGCGCGGCAGACTATGTCGTGCCGGATGTGCTGGTGGAACGCCACGGCGGCATCTGGCGCGCCCGCCTGAATCCCGAAGCCATGCCGCGCCTGCGCATCAATCAGGTGTACGCCAACATCCTGCAGCAGCGCAACGAGAAGAACGCACAAGAGATGGCCGGACAGCTGCAGGAAGCGCGCTGGTTCATCAAGAACCTGCAACAGCGTTTCGAAACCATCTTGCGCGTATCCCAGGCCATCGTCGAACGCCAGCGGCAGTTCTTCGAACACGGCGACATCGCCATGCGTCCGCTGGTGTTGCGCGAGATCGCCGAGCAGCTCGAACTGCACGAATCCACCATTTCGCGGGTCACCACGCAGAAGTTCATGCTCACCCCGCGCGGCATCTACGAATTCAAGTATTTCTTCGGCAGCGGACTCGCCACCGAAGCGGGCGGCGCCTGTTCTTCCACCGCCATCCGCGCACTCATCAAGCAACTGGTCAGCGAGGAAGATGCCAAGCATCCGCTCACCGACAGTCGCATGTCCGAGATCCTGGCACAGCAGGGCATTTTGGTCGCCCGCCGTACCGTGGCAAAATACCGCGAGGGGATGAACATCCTTCCGGTAAACCTTCGTAAATCACTCTAACCAAAAGGAGCAGGCCATGAACCTCAACCTCACAGGACGTCACCTCGAAATCACGCCGGCCATCCGCGAGCATGTACTCAGCAAGCTGGACAAGGTCAAACGCCATTTCGACAACGTAATCGACATCAACGTGATCCTGTCCGTGGACAAGCTGGTGCAGAAGGCCGAAGCCAACGTCCATGTCTCGGGGAAGAACATCTTCGCCGAAACCGAGGACAGCAACCTGTACGTGGCCATCGATTCGCTGGTGGATTCGCTGGATCGCCAGGTGCTGAAGCACAAGGAGAAACATACCGCGCGCCGCCACGACGAGTCCGGCAAGCAAAGCACGGCAGACTGATGCAATGCGGGGCAACCAGAAGTGGTTGCCCCGCTTTCTTGTTATGGTGAAATCACATACATGAGCCTGATCAGCAAGATACTTACCCCGGAATGCGTGCTGCTGGATAACGAATCGACCAGCAAGAAACGCGTATTCGAACGCGTCGGTCTATTGTTCGAGAATACCCTGCATATCGGTCGCAGCCAGGTGTTCGACAGTCTGTTCGCACGCGAAAAACTCGGCTCCACCGGATTGGGCCAGGGTGTTGCCATCCCGCATGGCCGCGTAAAGGGCCTGCGCGATGCCGCCGCCGCCTTCGTCAAGATGCAGAACCCCATTCCCTTCGATGCGCCGGACGGACTGCCAGTGAATTTCATTTTCGTGTTGCTCGTTCCCGAACGCGCGACCGACCTGCATCTGCAACTGCTGGGCGAACTGGCGCAGATGTTCTGCGACAAATCGTTCCGCGACAAATTGCAGGCCACCGACGATCCGGTCGCGATCCACAGGCTGTTCGTCGACTGGCAGGGTTAAGGACCATGGCTCAGGTCAATATCCAGCAACTCTTCGAAGACAAGCAGGAACGCCTGGGGCTGACCTGGGTGGGCGGCGCAAAAGGCGGCGACCGCATGCTTGAAAGCGAGATCGTCAACGCCTCCAACCGCGGCCTGATCGGCCATATGAACGTGATCCATCCGAACTGGGTGCAAGTGTTCAGCAGCATCGAGCTCGACTATCTGCATGCGCTCTCCCCCGCCGAACTGGCCGTTACGCTGACGCAGCTGGAGCAAAGCGAGCCGCTCTGCCTGATCGTGGCTGGCGAGACCGAAATACCGAAGGGCCTGCTGGACTTCGCCAACCGCACCCATACTCCGCTGTTCCGTTCGCCGCTGGGCAGCGTGCAACTGATGTGGATGATCCGCCACTACATCGTCAAGGGACTGGCCGATTCGACCACGCGCCACGGCGTCTTCCTCGATGCGCTGGGCGTCGGCGTCATGATCACCGGCGACAGCGGCGTGGGCAAGAGCGAGCTGGCGCTGGAACTGATCACGCGCGGCAGCGGACTGGTGGCCGACGACATCACCGAACTGTATCGCATCTCGCCGGAGACGCTGGAAGGGCGCTGCCCGGAATTGCTGCGCGATTTCCTGGAAGTGCGCGGCCTGGGCATGCTCAACATCCGCACCATGTTCGGCGAGACGGCAGTGCGCCGCAAAAAAAGTCTCAAGCTGATCGTGCATCTTTATCGTCCGCCGCACGACGACCTCTCCAAGCTGGAGCGCCTGCCGACTTCGGGCTTCGAGGAGATCATGGGCGTCAAGATCAGCAAAGTCGAACTCCCCGTGATGGCAGGCCGCAACCTCGCCGTGCTGGTGGAAGCCGCGGCGCGCAACTTCGTGCTGCAGCAGCGCGGAATCAATACCATGCAGGAATTCATCTCGCGCCAGGAAACCCTGATGCAGGGGCCATAAGGTGCAACTGTTCCTGATCAGCGGTTTATCCGGTTCCGGCAAGAGCGTCGCGCTCAATGTGCTGGAAGACAGCGGATACTACTGCGTGGACAACCTGCCTGCCGAGTTGCTCCATGTGCTGACGAACAACCTGAAACTGGCGGGCGTCAGGAAAGTCGCCGTCAGCGTCGACGTGCGCAGCGGAAACAACGTCGTGCTGCTGCCGCAATACATCGAAAAGCTCAGGCAGCAGGACATCGACGTTCACGTGCTGTTCCTCGACGCGAACAATGAGACGCTGGTAAAACGCTTTTCCGAGACGCGCCGCCTGCATCCGCTGAGCGATGGCGTGAGGACGCTGCCGGAGTGCGTCACCCTGGAACGCGAACTGCTCGCCGGGATCGCCGATATCGGCCACCATATCGACACCAGCGAACTCAACGCCAACGCGCTGCGCGCATGGATCAAGCAATTCATTGCGCTGGACAGGGCGCGATTGACGTTGCTGTTCGAATCCTTCGCCTTCAAGAACGGATTGCCGCTGGATGCGGATTTCGTATTCGACGTGCGCTGCCTGCCCAATCCGCATTACGACCCGGCGTTGCGTCCATACACCGGCCGCGATCAGCCGGTGATCGATTTCCTGGATGCCACACCGCTCGCGCAAAAGATGTATGCCGACATCCTCAGATTCCTCGAGGACTGGCTGCCCAGCTTCATCGCCGACAACCGCAGCTACCTCACGGTTGCCATCGGCTGCACCGGCGGTCAGCATCGCTCGGTCTACTTCGCCGAAAAGCTGGCGCAACATTTCAAACCGCGGCAACAAGTCCTGCTGCGCCATCGCGAACTCACACAACAAGCCTGACCGTGCTGCGACATATCAAGCCCGGCGACTACCTCACTTTGCTTGTCGGCGGCCTGTGCACCATCTGGATAACGGTCACGGTCTGGTCCGGCGGCGCGGCCGACAAGGCCATCATCCGCAGCGGCGGCAAAGTGTTCCGCGAAGTCCCGCTGTCGCGCGACCAGCAGATCGAAGTGCCCGGCCCGCTCGGCACCAGCATCATCACCATCGAAAAGCGCAGGGCGCGCATCACGTCCGACCCCAGCCCCAGGCAATATTGCGTGCGCCAAGGCTGGCTGCAACAGGCGGGCGAGATCGCCATCTGCCTGCCTAACGAAGTGAGTGTGGAACTGACGGGAGGGGCCAAGAAATATGACAGCCTCAACTACTGACAAACAGGATTCAGGATACGGGAGACAGGAGACAGGGGAGCAACGGAGTCCCCGTATCCCGCATCCTGTATCCCGTATCCTGCTCAACACCACCGCCGAAGACCACCACATCGCGAAGATGGCGGCCGTCGCGCTTGGCCTCACCGTGCTGGAGAACGCCATCCCTTCGCCGCTGCCTGGCGTCAAGCCGGGGCTGGCCAATATCGTCACGCTCATCGTGCTGGCGCGTTACGGCTGGAAAGTGGCGGCATGGGTGTCGCTGCTGCGCGTGCTCGCGGGCAGCCTGTTGTTCGGCAACTTCCTCGCGCCCGGATTCTTCCTCAGCCTGTCCGGCGCCATATGCAGCCTCGCCGTGCTCGCGCTCAGCCTGCACCTGCCTGCGCGCTGGTTCGGCCCGGTGACCGACAGCATCCTCGCCGCATTCGCCCACATCGCGGGCCAGATGACCGTGGTCTATCTCTGGCTCATCCCGCATAGCGGCATCGCCTACCTCATCCCCATCTTCGCCACTGCTTCGCTTGTGTTCGGCACGGTGAATGGTTTGGTCGCGGCGAGTTTCATGGATAATGGCGAAAAAACAGGCACGGAACGACAACCATGAAAACAATCACACTCGCCCTTACCGGCGCCTCCGGCCTGCCCTACGGCATGCGCCTGCTCGAATGCCTGCTCAAAGGCGGACAGCGCGTGCATCTGGTATACACCCAGGCCGCGCAGATCGTCGCCAAGCAGGAACTTGATTTCACGCTGCCGAACCGTCCGCAGGAAGCCGAGCAACTGTTCGCGGACCGCATCGGCAATTTCAGCGGCGAGCTGAAAGTATTCGGCATCCAGGACTGGTACGCGCCGATGGCTTCCGGCTCCAACCCCGGCGACGCGATGGTGGTGTGCCCCTGCACCATGGGCACGCTGGGAAAGATCGCGGGCGGCATCAGCGACGACCTCATCGCCCGCGCGGCGGATGTGATGCTCAAGGAAAAACGTACTCTGATATTGGTGCCGCGCGAGATGCCTTTCTCGGCGATCCATCTGGAGAACATGCTGAAGCTGTCGCATGCCGGCGCCGTCATCATGCCGCCCAATCCGGGGTTCTATCATCATCCCCAGAGTGTGCAGGATATGGTGGATTTTGTTGTCGCTCGGATTTTGGATCATTTGGGGGTGGAGCAGGGTTTGATGAAAAAGTGGGGAGAGTGACGCCAGACCGTTCGCGTTCAACTAATCTGACCGTTCGTCCTGATCTTGTCGAAGGATGGGCGAAGCCCGCTAATCACATCCGTTCGTGCTGAGCCTGTCGAAGCATGAACGTTCCGCTAAAACCAAAACCGTCGGGGGTAGCCCGACAGCTAGTCACTTTTTCTTGCTTCGCCAAAGAAAAAGTAACCAAAAAGAAGGCGACCCCAGCGCGCCGCCCCTTCGGGGTTCCCTGCGTTGCTCGACTGGTCAGGCGGCTGCGGAACTCGCGCTACGCGCTCAGACAGTCCTCGCCGACATCCCCTGACCAGCCTGCGCTACTCGGCGGCGCACAGGGGAAGAACGCAAAATTCAAAACCAATGCGTGGCGCCTTCTGCTTACGCTATTGAACTTTGGTCGCATCAAAAAGCCTTCCTGCTAAAGCACTGGTTGATTCCAACAAGGTTGATGCAAATTCTTTCAAAGGTGGTTCGTCAAATGTATGTGGAGAAATCACCTCCCTAATCCAGTCATCGTAAAAATAGGCAACCTTCAATGCCATATCAAGGTGCGGAGTTGTACATAAATTATTCAGTGTCCGATGTGCAGCATAATTATCTCGGAAGTGCTTCATCTCCTTCCAGTATCGATTCCATTCCTCCTGATTGATATATGTCTCTCTAAATAGACCGTCACGAAAAGTCTGTTCCAGTTGGCTGGATTGATTCGTGGATAAATGTTTCCAATGTGTTGGATTGGTCCCGTCAGAACCGAAGATCATGCACCAATGAACAACAGCCTGAAGAAGATGCGCATCGATTGTGAGTGTCCAAAATTCGTTTTGAAGCTGACGTTCTGAATACTGTTTAAGAAGAGCTCGGTAATAAACCACGTGATACACAAACCTCTTCACTATGGGGAACTGAGTCATAAATACTTCAGAGTTGTAATGCGCGATTACCATAACCAATCTCCCTATCGATCCGGCACAAAATATTTTAGCTCGCGTAGAGCGCAATAACCAACGGCATTGCGCCGCAATGAGGCATACCTCATACAATGCGTTATGCTTATTGCATCCTAAAAAACAAGCATGGCGGGCCTTGCCCGCCATGCTTGTTTCAGTTTTTGACTTTCCTCCCCCTGTGCGCCGCCGAGTAGCGCAGGCTGGTCAGGGAATGTCGGCGAGGACTGTTTGAGCACGTGGCCGCGTAGCGGATCGTGCGAGTTCCGCAGCCGCCTGACCAGTCGAGCAACGCAGGGAACCCCGAAGGGGCGGCGCGCTGGGGTCGCCTTCTTTTTGGTTACTTTTTCTTCGGCGAAGCAAGAAAAAGTGACTAGCTGTCGGGCTACCCCCGACGGTTTTGGTTTGGCGGAACGCTCATGCTTCGACAGGCTCAGCACGAACGGCTGTAATTTGCAGGCTTCGTTCATCCTTCGACAAGCACGAACGGAGTGTTTGAAGATTAGCAGCGGGCTTCGCCCATCCTTCGATACGTCTACGCCTACTCAGGACGAACGGTCTGGAGTTGCTCCAGAATCTTTCTCACTGGGGTTGGTATCGCCGCCCCCAATGCCTCCTCCACATCCAGCCATACACTCCCCGCCTGCTCCACCCGCAAAGGCTTCCGCTCCAGCCGTATCCTCAACGGCGTGATATGCAACTTGAAGTGAGTAAAGGTATGCGTAAACGTATCCAACCTGTCCCCTTCATTCGCTTCCATGCCATTGCGCACAAACCAATCGCGCGCCGCACCCTCATCCTCAAACTGCGGAGGACACCACAACCCGCCCCAGATGCCGCTGCCGGGCCGCTTCTCCAGCAGGATATCGTTGCCATGCATCAGCAACAGGAAGACCGCATACCGCTCCGGCACCGCTTTTCGCGGACGCGGTGAAGGAAGCTCGGCTATGCGCTCGGTCCGCAACGCGACGCAGTCGGCCTGCACCGGACATAGCGCACACTTGGGACGGCTGCGCGTGCAGACGCTGGAACCCATGTCCATCAACGCCTGGGTGTAGGTGGCGACATCTTGTGACGGCAGAAGCGCTTCAGCCTGTTGCCACAATTTCTCTTCCACTTTTTTCTCGCCCGCCCAGCCTTCGATACCGCAATAGCGCGCCAGCACGCGCTTCACGTTGCCATCCAGTATCGCGCGGCGTTCGTGCCAGGCCAGCGCACACACGGCGGCCGCGGTCGAGCGCCCGATGCCGGGCAGCTCGATGATCTGCTCGAACGCGCGCGGGAATTCTCCGCGATGCTTTTCCACGATGATCTGCGCGGCTTTATGCAGGTTGCGCCCGCGGGCGTAGTAACCGAGACCGCTCCAATGAGCGAGCACCTGGTCTTCGGTCGCTGCGGCAAGTGAAGCGATGTCAGGGAAGGATGCAACGAAGCGCTGGTAATAGGGGATGACGGTGGCGACCTGGGTCTGTTGCAGCATGATCTCCGACAGCCACACGCGGTAGGCATCCTGCGCCTGCCAGGGCAGATCGTGGCGGCCGTGCTGCTTTTGCCAGCGGATGAGTTGTTGGGCGAACGAGGACATGAATGAGCGGTTCAGGTGCGTCGCGAACCGCTCATTTGAACAAGTCCTTCAGGCCCTTCTTCAATTCGTCCCGGGCTCTCGCTTTAAGTTCGTCCTTCTTTTCGTCGAGTTTCTGTTTGGCGACATCGGCGATCAGCGCGTTGTAATCGACTTTGTATTTGAGGTCGTTGAACGTGCCGCTGATGTTCACCGGCAGCGTTGCAGTCTTGCCCTGCTCCGTTCTGGCGAAAATGGCCTTGGCGTTGTAGTCCATGTTGCCGCGCCCGATGTCGATGTCGCCCTTGCCGGTCACGCGCAGGACGGTCGATTTCACCGCGAGGTCGTCGTTATGCGCCACGCCGTTGTGTACCTTGAAGCTGGCCTTGAACTCGCTGAATGGCGTCTTCTCGTTCTTGTCCACGCCCAGGGTCTGGACACTGGATTCCTTGCCCAGATTCTGCACGCCCTGCACCAGTTTCTCCAGATTGATGCCTTTGATCGCGCCGTTCGACAAGTCCACCGAAGCTTTGCCGTTCAGCGCCTTCTTCAGGCCGCTGACGGTGTTGCCCTGCGCGGTGAGGTCGAGCACGACGTTGCCGCGGCCTTCGGCCAGGTCCAGATTGGCCGCGTCTTGCAGCAGCGGCGCGATGTCGATGCCGGTCAGTTTTTCGTTGACGGCAAAACCGTTGGTCAGGGCGTTCACCGATGCCCTGCCGTCGATACTGCCCTGGTACAGCCTGGCGGAAATCGGCGCGATATTGACCATGCCATCCTTCGCTTTCACGTCCACGCGCAATTGCGCGACCTTGATGTTGGCCGCCTTGAGCGAGCCGATGCGCAAGCTGCCTTGCAGATTCAGTGTCTTCAATGCAGAGAGATCGAAGGGCTGCTCCGGAGCTGCCGTGGATTTGCCAATGCCTTGCTCCGCTGACGAGCCTTGTGCCTTGCCTTGTTCCGCGCTCGCCGCGGTCTTTTTCGGCATATAGGGATCGGCATCGAATTGGTCGACTTCCAGATCGTAACGTATCATCGGCACGCTGAAATTGTTCACCGCCAGCTTGGCTTTGACCTGGCTTTGCAACAGCCCGCCCGACATCTTTCCTTGAATGCTTTGTCTGCCGAGGTCTGCCTGGATGCTGCCTTTCAATTCGCTGCTGATGCTCTTGCCCGGCAATTTGTCGCCGGTGGCGTCAAGCGCCAATTTTATGTCCGACAGGTTGAATTGCTGCGCATCCAGGCTGCCCGCGACTGGGGAGGTGAGTTTCAGCTTGAAGGCCTGCTCTGCCTGTTTCACATCCACATCGAGCGCCATTGAGCCGACCTTGAAGGCGCTTGCGTTGCCTTCTATGCCGGGCAGTGAGAGCGTCGTAACGATATCGCCGAGCGCTCCGTCCAGTTTGGCGTTGAGGGTGATGCCGTCACCGGTGAATTTGTCCCTGGTCAGGTTCAGGCTCGGGGCATCCAGTCTGGCCTCGAATTTATTCTTTTCCTTGATTCCGCTCGCGCTGAGCGCGAACTGCTTCATCGAAAATTCCTCCGTTGCCGGCTGTGCATTGGCATCGCCGCTCGCTTTCACGATCAGATCCGTGAAATCCAGCGCGCTGCCGCTGGCCTGCAATTCCAGCCCCTGCACCTGGAACCGGTTCTTTTCCAGGTCGAAAGTAAGCGTGGTCTTGATCTGCGCCGCGATATCCAGCTTGGGCTTACTCGACTGGACATGCGCGGCGAATTCGATTTTTCCCGGGATGCCGTTGGCGATGCGCCCGGTCTTGAGACTCAATTCCTGCACGCTGTAGCGCGCACCGGAAGCCTCGTCGCGGTAGCTCAGCTCGGTTTTGTCCAGTTGCACGGACGCGATGTCGAACAGCATGGGTGCGCTGGCTTCGGAGGAGGGAACGGGTGCAGGTGCGGGCGCAGGTGCGGCCTCTTTGCCCAGCAGATCATCGAGGTTGGTCTTGCCGTTCTTGTATTTGACGAATTGCGCCTTGACGCCACTCACCGCAACCTCGTCCACCACGACCTGTCTGGCGAGCAAGGGCAGCAGTTTGAGTGAGACACTGGCATTGTCGACCGAGACGAACTCCTGTTCGCTCTGGAATTGCGATAGCGACACTTTGCTCAGGCTGACGCCGATGCTGGGAAAGAAGTGCAGCGTGATGTCGCCGTCCAGTTTGAGGGTGCGTTGCTTGCTTTCCTTTACCGCCTGGATGATCCGGGGCTTGTAGGCGTTGGGGTCGAAGGTCAGCGCGATGTATGCGATCACTGCTGCACACAGTGCAATCACCGCCCCAACCGACCACAGACCATATTTCAGGTATTTGTTCATATCGTCACCTGCCGGGAAGTATTGTTTGAATTATAAACCGCAGTGCGGTCGTATCAGAATGGCATGAACAGTTTGATGGCAATTCGCGCATTGGCGCGATAACCGGCTCCTGATCGGGGTCGGGTCGACATGTGCGCCTTTGCCCAGCCGGTGCTGGGGCGTAGCGGCTGAGTACGGGCGCCTCAGGCCTCCGGCAATGCGATCTTGTTGTCGGTGCTGTGCTGGTAGTCTTTGAAGATATGCTCGGCAGAGAGGATCTGGTAGCTGCCGTCCGCGTTCTTGCGCGAGGTGTCCTTGAGGCGGTAGGTGTAATGCCCGCAAGTCCAGCACTTGAAGTTGCGCATGTGTGTGCACAGGCAAGTCTTGTCGAAGACCTGGATCTTCTTGGCATCCGGATGCAGCGCCACTTCGCGGTTGTAGGCGTCGATGTAGTCGCAATGACCGTTGGCATCCAGCAGGTAGCCGTAGGATTCGCAACCCGGGCGGATGCCGGAGCCGATGGACGGGCTGTTTTTCAGCATGCGCATCGGGTAGCCGGTGGGTGAAGTGGTGTTGACTTCGATGTCGCTCTCGCCGGCCTTGAAATATTCCTGCTGCACATCTTCCGGCAGGCCGCATTCCTTTGACACGGTGAAACGCGTGGCCACTTGCACCGCGGCAGCACCTTCCTCAAGGAAGCTCACGGCATCGCTGCCGGTGAAAATTCCGCCCGCGGGGATCACAGGAATATCCAGCTTCTCGTCGCGCAGATATTGATGGATCTCGTTGGTGATGGTGCGCAGGTCGTACTTCATCCAGTCGTCCAGCCCGAATCCGAGGTGGCCTCCGGCCAGCGGACCTTCCACCACGATGTAGTCGGGCAAGCGGTTGGTGCGTGCGTTCTTGCGCAGGAACAATTGCAGCGCACGCAGCGAGGAAACGATGATGCCGAGTTTTGCATCGCGGAAGCGCGGGTGGTCCTCCATCAGTGCAAACGAACCCAGGTGCAGCCCTGCCGCCAGGGTAATCCCGTCGATACCGGCGGAAAGTGCTCCCTGCAATCTCACCCTGAGCGTCTCCTTGGGCGCGTTCATGGTGAGCTTTTCCATGCAATTGATGAAGATCATGCCCGTGCCGCGCTTGGCTTCCATGGTCTTGCTCACGTGCAGGCGGGTCGATTCCGCGATGTGGCCGAGATCGAACTTGATATCCGTTTTGTCGGAATTGTCGATGTTGTACTTGTATTGCAGGAGCTTGGTCTTGACGAAGTCGGTTTCGTAGCGGCGATCCGAGACGGTAGGCAGCATGGCATCGGAAATATGGCCCACACCGCCCAGACGGGCAGCCTCCAGCGCCAGCACCGCGGTCGAGATGTCCACGCCCATGCCCCCGATCACGATCGGGACCAGCTCTCGGTTGCCGAACTTCAGGCGAAAATCATCTACTTGTTTCATTATTTCTCTCGCTCCTAAACGAGGTTCATTTTACCCCAAAGTGCCACGCCGCCCCCGCAAAAGTGCCCGCGGCGGCGCCTCACTGGCCACAGCCAATGCTACCTAGATGACTTTGGAATAGCGCGTGTGTTCTTGTTTTGTGCGCAGGTATTTGTCAAAGACCATGCAAATATTGCGGATCAGCATACGCCCCTTGGGGGTGACACTGATCCATTGCGGCGAGAGCTCGATCAGCCCTTCTTTTTCGTATTCGGCGAGTTCTTTCAGTTCGGCGGCAAAGTATTGGTCGAAATCGATCAGGTAGGCGATACTGAACGATTCTTTCGATATCTCGAAATGGCACATCAGCGCCTGGATGATCGCGCGCCGCACCAGATCATCGGCATTCAGTTCCATGCCGCGCATGATGGGCAAGGTGTTGTTGTCGAGCGCATCGTAATAGGGTTCCAGCTCACGGAAGTTCTGGCTGTAGGTTGGACCGACCTTGCCGATGGAACTGACGCCGACCGCGATGAGGTCACAGTCTGAATGTGTCGAATATCCCTGGAAATTCCGGTGCAGACGGCCTTGGCGCTGCGCCACGGCGAGCTCATCGTCCGGTTTGGCAAAGTGATCCATGCCGATATAAACATAGCCCGCATCGGTAAGCGTGTTCACCGCCAGCTTGAGGATGTCGAGCTTGGCCTGCGGCGCCGGCAGGTCTGCCTCGTGGATGCGCCGCTGCGGCATGAACATCTTGGGCATGTGTGCGTAGTTGTAGATGGAAAGGCGGTCCGGGTTCATCGCAATGACCTTGTCCAGCGTGGCCTTGATCCCGTCCAGCGTCTGCTTGGGCAATCCGTAGATGAGGTCGATGCTGACCGACTTGAAACCGTTGGCGCGCGCGGCCCGAATCACTTGCAGCGTCTCGGCTTCGCTCTGGATGCGATTCACCGCTTTCTGCACTTCCGGGTCGAAATCCTGCACGCCGATGCTGATACGGTTGAAGCCCAGTTCGCCCAACAGGGCGACCGTCGCGTCGCTGACTTTACGCGGGTCGATCTCGATGGAATATTCGCCGTCTTCCACCAGCTGGAAATTCTTGCGGATCGCCCCCATGACGGTGCGAAGCTCTTCGTCGCTCAGGAAAGTGGGCGTGCCCCCCCCGAAATGCAGTTGTTCGACACGACGGTCATTGCCGAGCAGAGCGGCCTGCATCTCGATTTCCTTGACGAGGTAGCGCACGTATTTGTCCGCTTTGCTGAAGTCCTTGGTTATGACCTTGTTACAGGCACAGTAGAAG
>DAIDAJ010000104.1 GCA_027310665.1 Sideroxydans sp.
CACTTTGAGGCAGGGACGCTGGCGATGCAGGCGCAACTCGCGGATCATCGGATTGCTCCCCGCTTCCGGCACGCGCGCGTCCAGCACTTCGATGACGACATCGATGCGCGCCATGGTCTCGGCGGCTTTTTTCTTCGCCGAGGTCATGTGTCCAGGGAACCATTGAATCGCCATTTTTTGAGTCTGTTGCTTGAATGAGGCGCGCATTCTAACTGTTATTTGACGCGGGTAGCCCTCCCTCCCATAATCGCCAAATCCCTAACTTGGAGTTCCATTCATGACCACGATCCGCCAGCAGGATTTCATCGACAGCATCGCCGACGCTTTGCAGTTCATCTCCTACTACCACCCGGCAGACTATGTCCAGGCGCTGGCCGATGCGTACAAGCGCGAGGAATCGCCTGCGGCGAAGGATGCGATGGCGCAGATACTTACCAACTCGCGCATGTGCGCCCTGGGCAAGCGCCCGATCTGCCAGGATACCGGCATCGTGGTGGCTTTCGTGCGGGTGGGGATGGATGTGCGCTGGGCGGACGCCACGATGAGCATCACCGAGATGGTGAATGCCGGAGTGCGCAAGGGATATCTGTTGCCGGACAACGTGTTGCGCGCCTCCATCGTGAGCGACCCCGCGGGCAAGCGCAAGAACACGGGCGATAATACGCCGGCGGTGGTGCATTTCGAGCTGGTACCCGGCGACAAGGTGGATGTGCGCATCGCGGCCAAAGGCGGCGGTTCCGAGAACAAGTCCAAGATGGCGATGCTCAACCCCAGCGACGACCTGGTGGAATGGGTGGTGAACCAGTTGCCGGGTATGGGCGCCGGCTGGTGTCCGCCGGGGATGTTGGGCATCGGTATCGGCGGTACGGCGGAGAAGGCGGTATTGATGGCCAAGGAGTCATTGATGGAACCCATTGACATGACAGCCCTCAAGGCGCGCGGCGCAAAGAATCGCATCGAGGAACTGCGCATCGAAATCTACGACAGGGTGAACGCGCTGGGTATCGGTGCGCAAGGTCTGGGCGGTCTGACCACGGTGCTGGATGTGAAGATACTGGATTACCCGACTCATGCGGCTTCCAAGCCTGTCGCGATCATCCCCAACTGTGCTGCGACGCGGCACGTCGATTTCGAACTGGATGGCAGCGGTGTGGCTGAATTCACGCCGCCCAGGATCGAGGATTACCCGGACGTGCATTGGCACCCTGCGGCGGACGCCCGACACGTGAACCTGGATACCGTGACGCGTGCCGACATCGCGCAATGGCAGCCAGGCGATACCCTGCTTCTTTCCGGCAAACTCCTGACCGGGCGCGACGCCGCGCACAAGCGCATCGTGGAAATGCTGGCAAAAGGCGAGAAACTGCCCGCCGGCGTGGATTTTAACGGTAGATTCATTTACTATGTCGGCCCGGTCGATCCGGTGCGCGACGAGATAGTCGGGCCCGCCGGACCGACGACGGCGACACGCATGGACAAGTTCACGGAAGCCATGTTGGCGCAGACCGGTTTGATCGGCATGGTCGGCAAAGCGGAGCGCGGCAAGGCCGGTCTCGAGGCAATCAAAAAACACGCGGCGGTGTATCTGATGGCAGTGGGCGGGGCCGCCTATCTGGTGTCCAAAGCGATACGCAGCGCGAAAGTAGTGGCCTTCGCCGATCTCGGCATGGAAGCCATCTACGAGTTCGAGGTGCAGGACATGCCGGTGACCGTGGCCGTGGACACGCAAGGGCGCTCGGTGCACGAGATCGGTCCGGCGGAGTGGAAGAAGCGGATCGGGATGATCCCGGTGAAACAGATTTAGTTGGTAAAGTTGAGAAGCGTTGCTGAATTGATGAGCAAAGCTTCAATGATTTGGCGGGTCTCCCCGCATTGCACTATGGTGAACCTGGTCAGGTCCGGAAGGAAGCAGCCACAGCCAATCGGTGCAAGTGCCGGGGGTAAGGCTCGCCTCCCGTTTCTTTGAAGGTGTTTTATTTTTCGAGGGAATCACACTCGATATTTTTTTGGCAGGCGATATGTCAGCGACTTCTGTACTGGCCCGCAAGTGGCGTCCCCGGAACTTCGCTCAACTGGCGGGGCAGGAACATGTCGTCCAGGCGCTGACCAACGCGCTGACACAGAACCGCCTGCACCACGCCTATCTTTTCACTGGCACGCGCGGCGTGGGCAAGACCACCATCGCGCGCATCTTCGCGAAATCCCTGAATTGCGAGACCGGCGTGACGGCTACTCCGTGCGGTGTGTGCGGTGCCTGCACCGAGATCGACAGCGGGCGCTTCGTTGACCTGATCGAGCTGGATGCGGCGTCGAACACCCAGGTCGACAACATGCGCGAACTGCTGGAGAGTGCGCTGTATGCGCCGACCAGCGGGCGTTTCAAGGTATACATCATCGACGAAGTACATATGCTGTCGAAGTCGGCGTTCAACGCGATGCTGAAGACGCTGGAAGAGCCGCCGTCGCATGTGAAATTCATCCTTGCCACCACCGATCCGCAGAAGATCCCCGTCACCGTCCTGTCGCGCTGCCTGCAGTTCAACCTCAAGCAACTGCCGCCCGCGTTGATCCTGTCCCGCCTGCAATATGTGCTTGGACAGGAGAATATCCCGTTCGAGAACGGTGCGCTGAACCTGGTGGCACGTGCCGCCCAAGGAAGCATGCGCGATGCACTGAGCCTGCTGGACCAGGCGATCGCCTATTCTTCCGGCAAGGTCGATGAAGTGCTGGTACGTACCATGCTGGGTGCGATCGATCAGGGTTACCTGTTCGACCTGCTTCAGACGCTGCGTGCCGGTGACGGAGCCGGGCTGTTGCGCATCGCCGACGACATGGCTATACGCAGCCTTGCGTTCGAAGCCGCGTTGCAGGATCTTGCGACACTATTGCATCGCGTCGCGCTGGCACAGACCATCCCCCAGGCGATCCCGGACGACGAGCCCGAACGCCTGCGTCTGCTGGAGCTGGCGCAGCAGTTCACGCCGGAAGAGATACAGCTGAACTACCAGATCGTCATTCACGGGCGCAACGAAATCAACCTTGCGCCGGACGAGTACGCTGGATTCACCATGACGCTCCTGCGTATGCTTACATTCGCTCCGCAAAATACCGGAGCAGACGCCGCGCAGCCAGCACCCAGGGCAGTGCCGGTTGCAGCAGGCGCATCGCGGCTGGTCGCGGCCGAGCCGGTTCCGGCAAGACAGCCGGCCCACGCGGAGCAAAGCCCGGCAACTGGCGCCGGGCTGGATTGGAATACCTTGCTGGCACAACTCAATCTGCAAGGCATGGCGCGCGAATTGGCGAAAAACAGCGTATTGGCAAGCTTTGCGGAGGGGCGCATCGTCTTGAACCTTGCCCCGCAACATAAACACCTGCAAAGCAACAAGATCGCCCAGGAAAAACTGCAAGCGGCACTCAGCGAATATTTCGTCAAGCCGGTCAGGTTGGTGGTGGAACTGGGAGCAACGAAGGATGCCGCAACCCCCGCTGCCGTCGAGCTGCATGAGAAGCAGACGCGCCAACAACAGGCTGAGGAAGCCATCAAGCAAGATGCATTTGTGCGCGAAGCGCAGACGTATCTGGGCGCACAAGTGATCGAGAACTCGATCAGACCCGTATAACTAAACCGGAGGAAGTGGAAATGATGAAGGGCGGATTGGCCGGGCTGATGAAGCAGGCGCAACAGATGCAGGCAAACATGAAGAAGGCACAGGACGAGCTGGCCAATGTTGAAGTGGAGGGACAATCCGGCTCGGGCATGGTCAAAGTGACCATGACCTGTGGACATGAGGTTCGCCGCGTGAACCTCGATCAAAGCGTGATGGACGACAAGGAGATGCTGGAAGACCTGATCGTCGCCGCCTTGAACGATGCAAACAAGAAAGCTGCCGAGACTTCCCAGAAGCGGATGAGCGGATTCACGGCCGGAATGAATCTGCCGCCCGGCATGAGCTTGCCGTTTTGATGAATCCACCTTCCAGTCTGGAAGAGCTGATCAAGGCATTGCGTTGCCTGCCGGGCGTAGGACCGAAATCCGCACAGCGCATGGCTTACCACCTGTTGCAGCGCGACAGGCAAGGTGCTCTGCATCTGGCCCGTTCGCTCGATCATGCTGTGGAAAGCGTCAAGCACTGTACCAAGTGCAATAATTTTTCCGAAGAAGAAATATGCCCTTTGTGCCGCTCGTCGCGGCGCGAGACCAATATGTTGTGCGTGGTCGAGATGCCTGCGGACCTGCTGATGATGGAGCAGGCTCAGTGCTTTCGCGGCATGTACTTCGTGTTGATGGGGCGTTTGTCGCCGCTGGATGGGCTGGGTGCACGCGAACTTCCGCTGGAGCGCTTGCTAAGGCGCGCGCAGGAGTTGTCGTGCGAAGTGATCCTGGCGACCAATTTCACGGTTGAGGGCGAAGCGACAGCGCATTATCTGGCGACTTTGCTGGGGGCGCAGGGCATCAAGGTGTCGCGCATCGCGCGCGGATTGCCGGTGGGCGGGGAACTGGAACATGTTGATAGCGGGACCTTGGCGCAGGCGGTGCTGGAGAGACGGGCGGTGACAGAATGAGCGAGCAAACCGAAGCAAGTCCGCAGGGCGAACGACTGCAAAAAGTGCTGGCGCAAGCCGGTATCGGCTCGCGTCGCGAAATGGAGGAATGGATCAGCGCCGGTCGGGTGAGCGTGAACGGCACAGTGGCCACCTTGGGGATGCGTGTCTCCGAAGGCGACAAAGTGCTGGTGGACGGGCGCCATATCCGCCTGCAACTGCAGGCAGAGCAAACATTGCCGCGAATTTTGCTCTATCACAAGCAGGAAGGCGAAATCGTCAGCCGCGATGATCCGAAGGAGCGTGCCAACGTTTTTGACGCTCTACCGAAATTGCGCGGACAGAAATGGATCGCGATCGGGCGTCTGGACTTCAACACCAGCGGGTTGCTTATCTTCACTACCTCCGGCGAACTGGCCAATCGCCTGATGCACCCGCGTTTTGAAGTCGAGCGTGAATATGCGGTGCGAGTTCAGGGAGAGATGACTCAGGATCAGATGCACCAGATGATCAAGGAAGGTATCGAACTGGAAGATGGGCTGGTGCGTTTCGAGCATCTTAGCGACGAAGGCGGCGAGGGTTTCAATCACTGGTATCGCCTGGTGCTCAAGGAAGGGCGTAACCGGGTGGTGCGGCGTACTTTCGAGGCATTGGGTTTGCCAGTGAGCCGTCTGATGCGGGTGCGTTTCGGGATGATCAATCTGCCGCCGCGCATCAAGCGCGGCATGATGGCCGAACTGGGCGAGCACGAGGTAAGGGCGATTCTGGAATGGGTTGGTTTGCCCGCCGGCGTTGCCAGACAAGTGGTTGACGATGGGCGCAAGAGCAAGCTGCAACGCGCACGGCCGCGTAAAAATTAAAACTGGCGAGATTGGCATACACTCGTTAAAATCCGCGGGCTTAAGCGGCTTTCTTAAGTGATAACGGTAACCTAGACGCGAACTGGCGAGCAGGAAGACATGGAAGAGCGGGGCAACAAGACCATCATCTGCAGCGTATTGTTTTTGGAAATAGCTGAATATTCAAAAAAATCCGTTTCGGGTCAGATATCGCTGAAAGAGCGTTTCAACGCTTTTCTGTCCATCGCCATTCGCGATGTGCCCGTCAACGACCGCATTATTCTGGATACCGGAGATGGCGCGGCGATCAGTTTCCTCGGCGACATCAGCGACGCGTTGCATGCCGCATTGAGCATGCGCAGCAGCCTGCTGAATGAAGGCGTGCGGATGGAGCCGCCTTTACTGGTGCGCATAGGCGTCAACCTCGGGCCTGTGCGTTTGGTCAAGGATATCAACGGTCAACCCAATATCGTCGGCGATGGAATCAACGTTGCGCAGCGCGTGATGGGTTTCGCGGATCCGGGGCAGATACTGGTATCGCGCTCGTATTACGACGCGGTTTCCCGCTTGTCGCAGGAATATGCCGGCATGTTCCATTACCAGGGATCGCGAACCGACAAGCACGTACGCGAGCATGAGGTGTACGCGATTGGCTATCCGGGCGACTTTACCTCCACGCAGCGTACGCTCGCGAAGCAGTCCAGACACGCGGGAGCAACGGGCGTTGATGCGGTGCTGTTCAGGCTGGAGAGTTACTGGGATATTTTTGCCGCCAGGATGGCTCGGTGGGAACGTTTTGCAGTCGAGTCATTCCGCGACGCGTCTGCCAGGCAGCGCGCCGGGATTATTGGAGCTGCGCTGGTTGCGGTCGCTCTGTTGCTTGCGCTGACGATCAAGCTTGCGACCCATCCGGAACCGAAACCTGCGCAAATTGCTTCCGTGGAGCCGGTTAAAACGGATAAATTGCCGGCCTCTTCGGTTGTCGAGACAGGGCAGGCCAAAGTTGCCAAAGAGGCTGCCAAGGGAGCCAACGAGAATCCCAAAGCCGTCAAAGAGGCTGCCAGGGAAGGTGACACGGACGCAAGGAAGGCAGCCCGGAAATCAAGGAAGGCTGCCGCGGCCGAACAAAAAGCGCAGGATGCAAAGAAGGATCCTCGCATCAGAACCTTGGCTGAGACGACTGGTGCGCCTGCCGTGGTGAGTTTGGGGGTCCTGCCCTGGGGCGAGATTTATCTGGATGGTAGAATGCAGGGAGTCAGCCCACCCCTGATGGAATTGCAGGTCGTTGAAGGCCAGCACGAGATAAAGATTCGAAATACAACCTTTCCGACAGTCACCCGTATTATTACGGTGAAATCGGGAGAGAAGATAAAAATCAGGCATAGATTCGCCAATTAGCGATTTTTTGCGTCTGTGAAGAACTGGAGTGTTTGGATGTCAGGTTGCCGCAATGCGCTGCTGGGAGTGGTTGTTATTGGGCTCCTCAGTGGCTGCCAGGCGCTGAACTCTTGCGACGAGTGCTGGTGGTACAACAGGACGGCCAGTCATAAATTGAGCAAGGGCGTTGAAAACTACGAAGATGGAAATTACATTGCCTCGATTGAGGCATTGAACAACGTACTTCAAACGAAACTGGCCGACCGGGATGATAAAGTGAGTGCATATAAATATATCGCTTTCATACACTGCGTCTCCGGGAGGGAGAAGATGTGTTATGAGGCATTCCGGAAAGCGCTGCTGTTGAATCCCAATTTCGAATTGACTCCGGCCGAGGCGGGTCATCCGGTTTGGGGGCCGGTGTTTCGCAGCGCCAAGGCGAAATTCAAAAAATAAACTATCCTCACGGGAATTATGATCACTCATTTGGGGCGTTACGAGATTGTCGGCGAACTTGGCCAGGGGGCAATGGGTGTCGTTTACAAGGCAACCGACCCCCTGATTGACCGCGTCGTTGCAATCAAGACCATCACCCTGAGTCTTGCGCAGGAAGAGCGAGACGAATATGAGGCACGATTCTACCAGGAGGCCAAGGCGGCCGGCCGCCTCAGCCATCCCAATATCGTTACCATATACGACGTCGGACGTAGCGGTGACATTGCCTATATCGCGATGGAATTCCTGCAAGGCCGGGAGTTGCGCGACATCCTCAATGACGACAAGTTGCTGCCCGTCGACCAGGTCCTCGATATCGTGACGCAAGTGGCCATGGGACTGGCCTATGCGCATGAACACGGCATCATTCATCGCGATATCAAGCCTTCAAACATCATGGTGGGGCGGGACTGCCAGGTCAAGATCACAGACTTCGGCATTGCGCGCATGGCTTCTGCCGGTGTGCGCACGCAGACAGGCATGGTCCTCGGCTCCCCGAAATACATGTCTCCCGAGCAGGTCATGGGCAAATTGACCGATCAGCGTTCCGATATCTTCTCCTTGGGCGTCATGCTGTATGAGATGCTGACGGGACAGCCCGCGTTCACGGGCGAGAACGTGAACGCGATCATGTATCAGACCTTGAATGCGATCCCGCAGCCTCCGAAATCGCTGAATCCGGCTGTGCCGGAGATGCTCAATTTCATTGTGGCCAAGGCGCTGGCGAAAGACGTGGATAACCGCTACCAGAATGCCAGAGATTTGGCGAACGATCTGCGCGCCTGCCGGGGCACCATGCCGGGCAGCTTGTTTTCTGCGGATGTGCCCAAGCCGGTCAAGGCGGCATCTGCGACAGATGCGGACGCCACGGAGGTGGACTCTGGCGAAGAATCCGATCCTGGCGTGACGATGAGGCTGTCTCCCTCATTTGACTCGGCTGCTGCAACGATGCGCCTGGCCGCGATGACGGCCAGTCAGGAAGATGTGGACGAACTGTCCAAGACCTTCAAGATGGCACGTCCCAGCATCGAAGAGATCAATCGGTCCGCGCCACAGGCCGCGGCGTCCGCCAAGCGCGTGCCGAGCAATACGGCACATCCGGCGGGAGAGGCGCGGGCTTCCAGGGGAGGGGGGATTTTGTTGATGGCTATTGTTGCCCTGATCCTGATCGGACTGATCTCCGCACTGCTGTTTTAGCCGGCTCCAGGGAATGACCGGTATGCAGCGGCATTTCAAGTTGCGCCCATCCCGTGCTTTGGCCTTGTTTTTGTTCATTCTGTGTTTGTCTGCGCTTGTTTCCATATGGTCGCTGCCGTTCCCCGCGCTGATCTTGCTGGTCCTGTCGTTGATTGTGTTGTCCTGGAGCGGCTATTGTCTGTTGCTACATGCAGGCTTGCGTATGGGAAATTCCTGTGTCGCCTTGAGGCTGGAGGAGGGCGACGAGGTCGTCCTCGTCTTGCGCAACGGCAGCCACTTGATGTGCAGGCTATGTGGCGATTCCCTGGTGACTCCCTATATTGTCATCCTGAATGTTACAAGGAATGAACAGCGTGGAGGGCGCAGTGTGCTAATCATGCCGGACGCGATCGGAGCGGAGAGTTTCCGTCGTTTGCGCGTTATTCTGCGATGGGGAGACGCGGCCAATCAGGTCGCGACATAGTTACGCGGTGTCAGCACGGTTGGTATGGCTTCGGGCAGCATCTGCGGATAGTCCTTGCTGAAGTGCAGACCACGGCTTTCGTGTCGGAGCAGCGCGCTTTGCACGATGAGATCGGCTGTTAGAACAAGGTTGCGCAGTTCGAGCAGGTCGGCGCTGACATGGAAGTTGCTGTAATACTCGTTGATCTCCTCGTGCAGCAGCTTGATGCGATGTTGCGCGCGTTCCAAACGCTTGGTGGTGCGCACGATACCGACGTAGTCCCACATGAAGCGGCGCAGTTCGTCCCAGTTATGCGAGATCACCACAGTCTCGTCCGCATCCGTTACCTGGCTTTCATCCCATTGCGGCAGCGCGGGGATTCTTGCTGGTGACTTGCCCAGGATGTCTTGCGAGGCGGACTCGGCGAACACCAGACATTCCAGCAGTGAGTTGCTGGCCAGGCGATTGGCCCCGTGCAAGCCGGTGCATGCAGTCTCGCCTATCGCATATAGTCCGTCAACGTCGGTGCGCCCATGCAGATCGGTCACTAGTCCGCCGCAGGTGAAATGCACTGCCGGAACGACGGGGATCGGTTGTTTGGAAATGTCAATTCCAAGCGCGAGGCAGCGCGCATAGATAGTCGGAAAATGCTCCCGCAAGAAATCCACGGGTTGGTGCGAGATGTCCAGATAGACGCAGTCCAGCCCGCGCTTCTTCATCTCGAAGTCGATGGCTCGGGCCACGACATCGCGCGGCGCCAGTTCGGCGCGCTCGTCGTGCCAAGGCATGAAGCGTGTGCCGTCGGGCAATTTTAATGTGCCCCCTTCGCCGCGCACGGCTTCGCTGATGAGGAAGGATTTAGCGTGGGGGTGGTAGAGGCAGGTGGGATGGAACTGGATGAACTCCATGTTGGAGACGCGGCAGCCTGCGCGCCAGCCCATCGCGATCCCGTCGCCGGTGGCGGTGTCGGGATTGGTGGTGTACAAATAGACCTTGCCGGCGCCGCCCGTGGCGAGAACCGTGTTCTGGGCCTCAATCGTGATGACTTCGCCGCTCAGGCTGTTCAAAGCGTAGGCACCGTAGGCACGGTTTTCACCCTGCCCCAATTTGCTTCCGGTGATGAGGTCGACGGCTATATACCGTTCCAGCAATGTGATGTTGGGATGGACTCGCGCCTTGGCAGCGATTGTTTCCTGCACGGCCTGTCCGGTGGCATCGGCAGCATGGATGATGCGGCGATGACTATGCCCCCCCTCCCGTGTGAGATGGTAGCCGTTGTCCGAGCCGGGATCGCGGGTGAAAGGGACTCCCTGGTTTATCAGCCAGTCTATGGCTGCTGCGCCATGCTCGACCACGAAGCGGGTGGTTTTGAGGTCGCACAGTCCGGCGCCGGCAATCAGGGTGTCATGGATGTGCTCTTCCAGTGAATCTTCGGGGGAAAGTACCGCAGCGATTCCGCCCTGAGCCCAGGCGCTGGCACCGTCCAGGAGGGATTTTTTGGTGATCACGGCGACTTTTTGCCGGTCGGCCAGCTTGAGCGCCAAGGACAGGCCGGCCAGCCCGCTGCCTATGATGAGAGTATCGAAACGCAACACGTTGCTTTGTCCAGTATGATTATCTATTTGGCAACTATATCAAACTTGGGTGGGCTATCATTCTGTTGAGTGAACTTATTTCTTCACGTGCTGTCAATTTGTGCGGCTGGCAAAGCTGACGTTTGTGTATCCATCCGGTTATACTGACGAACCGCTTGTGGGCGGTTCAGATTAATAAACCGGGAAACGGAATGGGTGACAGGGAGGTCGATCAGCAACTGGTAGAGCGGGCGCAGCGCGGCGACAAGCACGCGTTCGAGTTGTTGGTGGCAAAATATCAGCGCCGTCTGGGGCGGTTGATTTCGCGCTTCGTCCGTAATGCCAGCGAGGCAGAGGATGTCACTCAGGATGCTTTCATCAAGGCGTATCGTGCTTTGCCGTCATTCCGCGGGGATAGTGCGTTTTACACCTGGTTGTACCGGATCGGCATCAATACCGCCAAGAATCATCTGGTGGCCCAAGGCCGCAGAGCGCCAACCAGCACCCCGTTCGATGCAGATGAGGCTGAAGATTTCGAGGATGCCGCGCTGTTGCATGAGGTGGCAACGCCCGAAAATGAGCTGATGAGCAAGCAAGTGGTAGAAGTAGTGAACTCTTCGTTGCAGGAATTGCCTGATGACTTGCGTACGGCGTTGACATTGCGCGAGATTGAGGGCTTGAGTTATGAAGAGATCGCCGTCGTAATGGATTGCCCGATCGGTACGGTCAGGTCGAGAATTTTCAGGGCACGCGAGGCGATTGCAGCCAATCTGCGTCCTTTATTGGGTACGAATGAAAATACAAGGTGGTAGATATGAAACAGGAAATTTCGGCATTGATGGACGGTGAGTTGTTCGAGGATCAGGCGGATGCCTTCCTGGATAAGCTCAAACGACATCCGGAGGCCCGGCACGATTGGGAGAGCTATCATCTGATAGGTGATGCCTTGCGACAGCCGGATCATATCTGCAAAGGTTTCCAGAAATCCTTCCATGAACGGTTGCAAGCCGAACCTACCGTCATTGCTCCCTACAAACGTACCACCCAACGTGTTCGAAATTTTGCATTGTCCGCTGTTGCTTCCGTGATGGCCCTGGCTCTGGTTGCATGGCTGTCGCTTCAGGTTGGAAATGAACCGGCGCCACAGGTTGCCTCAATACAGCCGGAAAATATTTCCGCAGTAAGACCCGCTTCTTCGCAAGCCGACGATTACCTGATGGCGCATCAGGAGTTCTCGCCGAGTGCGGATATACATGGCGCTGCTTCTTACATTCACGCGGTGGCAGGTCGATAGTGCATAGAATGATGCAACGATTCATATATCTGCTTTTCTTCGTGCTGTTGCAACTGGCTGTTGCATCGTCGTTCGCCGATCCCATACAGGAAAATGAGGCAGATTGGCTGAAAATCATGGCGCAGGCAGCGCACCAGACCGACTACAGTGGTGTGTTCCTTTACCAATCAGGCGGGCGCGTCGAGATGTCGCGCATTACGCATGTTTCAGATGCGAACGGAGAGCACGAACGTCTCGAAGGTATTGGCGATAGCAAGAGAGAACTCATTCGGGACAACGACCAGGTTTGGCTGTATACCGATGGACACAGGGTCAAGGTTGAAAAACGTCAGATCAAGCGCGCATTTCCGGCATTGTTGCCGGAAGAATTATCGTTGTTGAAGGAAAATTACTCGGTCAGTCAGGCTGAAGAGGATGAAGTAGCCGGGTATCACGCGCACGCTGTCGTGTTCCTGCCCCGGGATAATCTGCGTTATGCGCGCAAGATGTGGGCGAACAGCGATTCCGGCTTGTTGCTGAAAGCCGTCGTGCTGGATGATCACGGGTATGTGATCGAACAATACGCATTTGTGCAGCTGGATATGGGCGGGAAAGTTGACCATAAATGGATCGCTCCGGACAAGTCGTCCGCTACAGCGATTGCCCAGGAACTCCATCTCACTCCCTTGCCAAAGATCGAGTTGTTTGAGGGTTCATGCGGGTGGCAGGTTGATGCGTTGCCGGCCGGATTCAAGAAGATACTGGAAATGCGCCGTCCTTTCAGAGGTAATAAGGAGCCGGTTATACATATGGTTTTCTCCGACGGACTGGCAGGTATCTCGGTATTCATTGAAAAGGCGCGCGATGCGGCATTCAGTCATTCGGGGCTTTCCGGACAGGGCGTATCGCATGTCTATACCCGTATCGTTGGTGACCACCTGATTACGGTGGTTGGAGAAGTCCCGGCGCGGACTGTCATTCAAGTGGGCGATTCCGTCCGATACGCTGGAGAGTGAAATGATAGAGATGCGCGCAATCGTTATTCAGCTAGATGGGAGAGAAGCCTCGGTGCAGCCTGTGGGCACGGGTGGGTGCGGTCATTGCGACAGCGAAGGCGGTTGCGGGAGCGGCACTCTGACGAAAGTGTTTTGCGGAGACAAACCCCGTCAGTTCAAAGTTCGCAACGAAGTGAATGCCGGGATAGGTGACGAGATTCAGGTATCCATACCCGATGGTGTGTTATTGCGCGGCGCGATAAAGATGTATGTCTTGCCGTTAATCTTGCTTTTGGCCGGCGGCATCGCAGGAGTCGGCATGGCTGGAGACGGGGCTGGACGTGACGCCTATGCTGTAGTCGGGGCGGTTCTGGGGCTATCGCTGGGTTTTATCCTTGCAAAGATGTCGCCCAAAGCGGGGCTGGCTGTCGCGTCATCTATAGTCACTTCGAGATCGGTCTCTTAATCGTTGATTCATCAGGAGGATGAGTAAATCATGCTGAGGAAATTGTTTTTTTTCGCATTGTTCGGGTTGTTCGCGCAATCGGTCGTTGCAAGCAATCTGCCTGATTTCACCGAATTGGTGGAAAAGCAGGGTGCCGCGGTGGTTAACGTCAGCACCACGCAGCTGATTCACACGCCGCAGATGCTTCAAGGGATGCCGAACCTGCCGGAGGACGACCCGTTCTACGATTTCTTCCGCCGCTTCGCACCCCAGACACCGCGCGAGCAGGAATCGCAATCGCTGGGATCCGGTTTCATCATCAGTTCGGACGGGTACATACTGACTAACGCACATGTGGTGGATCACGCAGACAAGATCACTGTGCGTTTGACCGATAAGCGCGAATTTAAAGCCAAGGTCATCGGCGCCGACAAGCGCACCGATGTTGCATTGCTGAAGATCGAGGCAAATGGCCTTCCGAAGGTCGCCCTTGGAAATCCCGAGCAAATCAAGGTGGGCGAATGGGTGCTGGCGATCGGTTCACCCTTCGGCTTTGACAACAGCGTGACTGCGGGTATTGTCAGCGCCAAAGGCCGTTCATTGCCACAGGAGAATTTCGTTCCCTTCATCCAGACCGATGTGGCGATCAACCCCGGAAATTCCGGCGGCCCGCTGTTCAATATGAAAGGTGAAGTGATCGGAATCAATTCCCAGATATACAGCCGTTCCGGGGGGTACATGGGGTTGTCGTTTTCCATTCCCATCGATGTGGCAATGGACGTGGTTACCCAGTTGCGGAGCACTGGCAAGGTCACCCGCGGCCGCATCGGCGTGACTATCCAGGAAGTAACACGGGAGCTCGCAGAATCGTTTGGCTTGTCCAAGGCCGGTGGGGCACTGATCTCCGGAGTGGAAAAAGGAGGACCTGCGGACAAGGCAGGTGTGCGCCCCAGCGATGTAATTCTCAAATTTGACGGCAAGGTGGTCACCTCGTCGGCTGATTTGCCGCGCATCGTGGCTGCGACCAAACCGGGAACCAAGGTCAGCGTACAACTGTGGCGGAAGGGCAGCACCCTGGACGTTTCGGTGGTGGTTGGAGAGATCAAGGATGAAGGAGGGGTCGCCCAGCGCGGAGGCAGTCGCGGCAGTGCGGAGGGATCGTCGGAAAGCGAAACCCGCCTCGGGGTGGTCGTGAGCGAATTGAATGACCAGCAAAAAGCCGAATTGCAGGTTGAGGGCGGCTTGATCGTTGAGGATCTGAAAGGGGCTGCAGCGCGCAGTCAGTTGCAGCGCGGAGACGTGATCCTTGCAGTAGGCAATATCGAGATACGCAGTGCCGAACAGTTCAATGAAGTACTCAAGAAGGTACCGCGGGGGCGCAACATTGCTTTGCTGGTGCGCCGCAGCGAAGGCACCGTATACGTTCCAATCAAGTTGGACGAGAAGTAAGCGGCATTCCGTGACTCAGCGTGTCCCGTCAAAATCGGCTAGAATCCGCGCTTTGCGAAATTGCCGCTTTCGACGGGATTTATTATTTTGAGCCTCATGCAGCATATCCGTAATTTCTCCATCATCGCCCACATCGACCACGGCAAATCCACACTGGCAGACCGCATCATCCATTTGTGCGGCGGCTTGTCCGACCGGGAAATGGAAGAGCAGGTTCTGGATTCGATGGACATCGAACGCGAACGTGGCATCACCATCAAGGCCCAGACGGCCGCGCTGAGCTACAAGGCGCGCGACGGACAAATATATAACCTTAACCTCATCGACACGCCGGGGCATGTTGACTTTTCCTATGAAGTTTCGCGTTCGCTCTCCGCTTGCGAAGGCGCATTGCTGGTGGTGGATGCATCCCAGGGGGTCGAGGCGCAGACCGTTGCCAATTGTTATACCGCGCTGGATCTGGGCGTCGAGGTGGTGCCGGTACTGAACAAGATCGACCTTCCTTCGGCGAATCCGGAGAATGCGATTGCCGAGATCGAGGATGTAATCGGTATCGGTGCGCAGGACGCGGTGCGTTGTTCGGCCAAGACCGGAATGGGGGTGGAAGACGTGCTGGAGGCGTTGATCGTCAAGGTGCCACCGCCCCAGGGTGACGTTGCGGCACCCTTGCAGGCCCTGATCATCGACTCCTGGTTCGATAACTATGTCGGCGTGGTCATGCTTGTGCGCATCGTGAACGGCACGCTCAAGCCAAAAGACCGGATTCTGCTCATGGCGACCGGCGCGCAGCATCTCACCGAGCATGTGGGTGTGTTTACGCCAAAATCGCAAAACCGGGAGTCGTTGTCAGCGGGCCAGGTAGGATTCGTGATTGCCGGCATCAAGGAATTGAAAGATGCCAAAGTGGGGGATACGGTCACTTTGGTCGCGAATCCTGCAAGCGGGGCCTTGCCAGGTTTCAAGGAAGTCCAGCCCCAAGTGTTCGCCGGACTGTTCCCAGTCGAATCCAACCAGTACGAAGCGCTGCGCGATTCGCTGGAGAAGCTCAAGCTGAACGACGCTTCGCTGCAATATGAGCCGGAAGTCTCGCAGGCATTGGGCTTCGGTTTCCGCTGTGGTTTCCTGGGTTTGTTGCACATGGAGATCGTGCAGGAGCGTCTCGAGCGCGAGTTTGATATGGACCTGATCACCACGGCACCTACGGTGGTCTATGAGGTGGTGCAGCGCGACGGCACCGTGCTGATGGTGGACAATCCGTCCAAGTTGCCCGACGCATCCAAGATCGAGGAAATCCGCGAACCCATCGTGCACGTCAATCTTTATATGCCGCAGGAATACGTCGGTTCGGTGATCACACTATGCACGCAAAAACGCGGTGCGCAGATCGACATGACATACCACGGCAAACAGGTGCTGTTGCAATACGAGATGCCGATGGCTGAGATCGTGCTCGATTTCTTCGATAAATTGAAATCCGTATCGCGCGGGTATGCATCGATGGATTACGAGTTCAAGGAATACCGTCCCGCGGATGTGGTGAAAGTGGATATGCTGATCAATGGCGAGAAAGTGGATGCGCTGTCCATCATCGTGCATCGTGCCAACAGCCAGTATCGGGGGCGCGAAGTGGCCGCCAAAATGCGCGAACTGATTCCGCGCCAGATGTTCGATGTGGCGATTCAGGCAGCCATTGGCGCGAATATCATCTCGCGCGAGAATGTGAAAGCGCTGCGCAAGAACGTTCTGGCCAAATGCTACGGCGGCGATATTTCGCGCAAGAAAAAACTGCTTGAAAAGCAGAAAGCGGGCAAGAAGCGCATGAAGCAGGTGGGTAGCGTGGAGATTCCGCAGGAGGCCTTCCTCGCCATCCTGCGAGTGGACGATAAATAACCGGAATTGGAAGAAAAATGCCCTTTGCCCTGATCTTGTTTTTGTTGATGCTATTGACCGGCGCGATCTGGTTGCTGGATCGCTTCATGTTGCGCGCCAAGCGTCCTGCGGGGGTGAATGAGCCCTGGTGGGTGGAATACGCCAAGAGTTTTTTTCCGGTCATTCTGGTTGTGTTTTTGCTGCGTTCCTTCTTGATCGAACCGTTCAAGATCCCGTCCGGCTCGATGATTCCGACCCTGCATGTCGGAGACTTCATTCTGGTCAACCGCTTTACCTATGGCCTCAGATTGCCTATCGTGAATAAGAAGTTCATCGAGATCAACCAGCCGCAGCGCGGAGACGTGATGGTGTTCCACTATCCCGAGGACCCATCGGTAGATTATATTAAGCGTGTGGTAGGCGTGCCGGGTGACAAGGTCGTTTATCGCGATAAGAGGTTGTGGATCAATGGTGTGGCACAGGAACTGCAACCTGATGGCGACTACAATTATGTCGAGAGCGAGTTGCGTTTCGTGCATACCGAGCGCTATAAGGAAGACCTGAATGGTCGCGTGCATCCTGTGTTATTGAATCCGGATATGCCGCTGGTGCACTTGGGCAATGTGGCAAATTTTCCGCTGCATGAGCAATGCAGCTATAGCGAACAGGAAGTGAGCTGCGTTGTTCCGCCCGGTCAATACTTCATGATGGGCGATAATCGCGATAATAGCCGCGACAGCCGCTACTGGGGCTTTGTGCCGGACGACATGATTGTCGGCAAGGCGTTTTTCATCTGGATGAACTTCGGCGAATTGAAACGTATCGGTTTATCGATTCAATAGGCAATAATGAGGAAAGGAATGAAGATGAAATCAGCGGCATGCAGGCAGCGCGGAGTCGGCTTCGTCGGAATGATCTTGATTGCGGCAGGGTTGATCTTTGTCACGATACTGGGCATGAAGCTGGTTCCTGCCTATATCCATAGTGCGCAGATTGCGCAGATATTCAAGACAATTGCACATGACCCCGCGATGCAGGGGGCAACAATCAGTGAAATCAAGCAGTCATATGGCAAGCGCGCCAATATCAACTACATCACTGACATCACTGCGGAAGATATCGAGATCAGCAAGGGGGACGGCCAGTTAAGGCTGAGTGCCAGCTATTCTGTCAAGATTCCAATCGCGGGCAACGTCACCCTGTTGCTTGAATTCAATCCGAGCAGTTCTTAGCACTTCCGATGAAGCACGCTGCGTTGTGCAAGCGCCTCGGATATCAGTTTTTGCAACCGCAATTGTTGCAGCGTGCCTTGACTCACCGCAGCTACGGCGCCGTGCATAACGAGCGGCTCGAATTCCTCGGCGATAGCGTGTTGAACTGCGTCATCGCCAAATATCTTTACGATACCTTTCCAGACTTGCCGGAGGGGGATCTGTCCCGTTTGCGCTCCAATCTGGTCAATCAGCAGACATTGGCAATTTTGGCGCAGCAGCTGAATCTCGGCGAGCAGTTGTTGCTCGGGGAAGGCGAACGCAAAAGCGCAGGATTCCGCCGCCCGTCGATTCTTGCAGACGGGTTGGAGGCCGTGTTTGGCGCGGTGTTGCTGGACGCGAATTTTGCGGCCGCGGAAAAAGTGGTGTTGGGCTTGTATGTGCCGTTCATCGCGCAAACCGACTTGCAGTCTTTGGGCAAGGACGCCAAGACTTTACTGCAAGAACATCTGCAAGGTCGCAAGTTGCCTTTGCCGCAATACAACGTAATCGAGATTCAAGGTGAGGCACATGCACAGACTTTCGTCGTTTCGTGCGAGGTCGCGCAACTTGGCCTGACCACGCGGGGCGAAGGTGGAAGCCGTCGCATCGCCGAACAGATCGCCGCCGAGCGTGCTTATCAAAAAATCAAAGAGAATCCATGACCGAATCTGAAAACTTTCACAGCGGCTTTATCGCCATCGTCGGCCGCCCCAATGTGGGGAAGTCGACTCTGCTCAACCATCTGATCGGGCAGAAGATCAGCATCACTTCGCGCAAGGCGCAGACAACGCGCCATCGCATCACAGGCATCCTCACCGAAGGCAAGACACAATTTGTCTTTGTGGACACGCCGGGTTTTCAGACTCAGCATACGAACGCCCTGAATCGTGGCATGAACCGCGTCGTCACCAGCAGCCTGCGCGAAGTGAACGTTGTCTTGTTCGTGCTGGAAGCGCGCCATTTCGATGAACGCGACCAGCAGGTGCTTGATCTGTTGCCTCAGGACCGCCCGGTGATCCTGGTTATCAACAAGGCTGATTTGTTGGCAGATAAAACGGAGCTGTTGCCTTTCATCGAAAAGTTGTCGGCGTTGCGCCATTTTGCAGCCATTGTTCCGGTCAGCGCCCGGCAAGGTAAACAACTCGATACCTTGCTGGATGCCATACGCCCGTTTATACCGGAAGGTGAACACTTGTATGCGGAAGATGAGATCACCGACCGGAACGAGCGTTTCCTTGCCGCCGAATTGCTGCGCGAGAAAGTGTTCCGTTTCACGGGAGAGGAGTTGCCGTATTCCGTCAGCGTAGTGATCGAGCAATTCAAGCTGGAAGGCAAGCTGCGCCGGATTCATGCTGCCATCCTGGTGGACAAGGAGGCGCACAAGGCGATGCTCATCGGCAGCAAGGGCGAAAAGCTCAAAGAGATCGCCACCCAGGCGCGACTCGACATGGAAAAGCTGTTCGATGGCAAGGTATTCCTGGAAGTGTTCGTCAAGGTACGCAGCGGTTGGGCGGACAGTGCGCAAATGTTGAAATCACTGGGGTATGAGTAACGTAGCATCGAAACAACGTATCCAGGACGAGCCCTCCTTCGTGCTGCACAGTTATCCATTCCGCGAAACCAGCCTGGTGCTCGAGGTGTTCAGCAGGCAGCATGGGCGAGTGGCGCTGGTGGCGCGCGGGGCGCGGCGACCAAGATCGGCGCTGCGCGGCCTGTTGATGGGGTTCCAGCCCCTCTCGCTGAGCTGGTTCGGCAAGCACGAGTTGCGCACACTGCACAGCGCCGAATGGCAGGGCGGGCAGCCGCAATTGCAGGGGACGGCGCTGTTGTGCGGTTTCTACCTGAATGAACTGCTGCTCAACCTGATGGCGCGCGACGATCCGCATGAGAGCCTCTTCGATTATTATCAGCAAACATTGCAGCGTCTGGCGCAGGAAAGCGATCATGCTTTCACGTTGCGTTGCTTCGAAAAACACATGTTGCAGGAATTGGGTTATGCGCTGTTGCTGGAGACCGAGGCGGGTGGCAACAAGCCCATCGTGCCGACCCGGACTTACCGCTATATACTTGAGCGCGGCGCGGTAGAGGAATCGGCGGATGCCACGCAAGGCATGCCGGTGACGGGCAAGACATTGCTGGATATGGCGGCTGACGATTACCGTGACGCCAACAGCGCGCGCCAGAGCAAACAATTGATGCGCATGTTGCTCGACCATCATCTTGCCGGAAAGACATTGCATACACGCGAACTGATGAGGGATCTGCAGAAACTATGATCAAGCTTGGACTGAACATCGACCATGTCGCCACACTGCGCCAGGTGCGCGGTGCGCGCTACCCCAACGTTGTCCGCGCGGCACTGATATGCGAGGAGGCGGGTGCGGACGCCATCACCCTCCACTTGCGCGAAGACCGCCGCCACATCCAGGACGCGGATGTGGAGGTTCTGCGCGGCATGTTGCAAACGCGCATGAATCTGGAATGCGCCGTTACCGAAGAGATGATCAGCAATGCGCTACGCGTGAAACCGCACGATATCTGCCTCGTGCCGGAGAAGCGCGAAGAACTGACCACTGAAGGCGGACTGGATGTGGTCGGGCATTTCGATGCGATACAGCGCGCCACACAACGCTGTACGGACGCCGGAATTCGCGTTTCGCTGTTTATCGACGCGGACGAAAAGCAACTCGATGCTGCCAGGAAGGCGGGGGCCCCGGTCATCGAGATACATACCGGAAAATATGCCGACGCCGACAGCGTTCCGGCGCAAGAACAGGAGCTGGCGCGTATTCGGAATGCCGTGTTACATGCCCATGCCCTGGGGTTGCAAGTAAATGCCGGACACGGCCTCAACTACCACAACGTGGGCCCCATCGTGGCGATTCCGCATATTGCGGAGCTCAACATCGGCCACGCCATCATTTCCGAGGCGCTATTCATCGGGTTGGAGCAGGCGGTGAAGAAAATGAAAGCGCTTCTGTCGGCATGATCTTTGGCATCGGCACCGACATCGTTACCGTGGCGCGAATCGAGGCGGCCAGTACACGCCACGGGGAGCCATTTGCCAGGCGTATCTTGAGTGCGCAGGAATTCGGCGAGTTCGTTACTCAAGCTCATCCGGCGCGCTTCCTGAGCAAACGTTTCGCTGCCAAGGAGGCATTCGCGAAGGCAACAGGGCATGGGTTGCGACATCCGGTGAGCTTGCATCGCATTACCGTCAGCCATGATGAACTGGGCAAACCTATTTTTTTGTTTGATGCTGAATTGTCTGCATATTTGCAGCAGCTCGGTATTACACGCCATCACCTGAGTATCAGCGATGAGCGCGACACTGCGGTGGCATTCGTGATTCTGGAGGGAATGGATTGATGGGTAACGGGCCGGTGATGCTGGATATTATGGGGAAAGCACTCACCCCGGAGGACGAGGTGCGCCTGCGTCATCCGCTGGTCGGTGGGGTGATCCTGTTCACGCGCAATTACGATACACCCGGCCAGCTCGCCGAGCTGGCCGCCAGCATTCACGCATTGCGCTCGCCCCCACTATTGATCGCGGTGGATCACGAGGGGGGGAGGGTACAGCGCTTTCGCAAGGGCTTCACCAGGATCCCGCCGATGCGCGAACTGGGCCGGGTGTGGGACGAACATCCAAAGCGCGCCAGGCATCTGGCGCAGCAGACTGGCTTCGTGCTGGCATCGGAGCTGCGGGCTTGCGGGGTGGACTTCAGCTTTACACCCGTACTGGATATCGATTACGGCGAAAGCTCCGTCATCGGCGACCGTGCTTTCCATTCCGACCCGCAAGCCATTGCCGAATTGGCCCATAGCTTGTTGATGGGATTGAAACAGGGCGGTATGCCTACCGTGGGCAAGCATTTTCCCGGCCACGGCTTCGTCCGCGAAGATTCGCATCTTGAGATTCCGGTGGACGAGCGCAGCTATACCGATATCGAATTGAGCGACCTCATTCCTTTCCGGCAGATGGTGAACTACGGCCTCACCGCGGTCATGCCTGCACATGTCATCTACCCAAAGGTCGATCCCCAGCCTGCAGGGTTTTCCAAGGTGTGGCTGAAAGACATCCTGCGGGGCGAGCTGAGTTTCGAGGGCTGCATCTTCAGCGACGATTTGAGCATGGAAGGGGCGACGGTGGCAGGCGGAATCGTGCAGCGCGCGGAAGCGGCGCTGAATGCAGGATGCGACATGGTACTGGTGTGCAACAAGCCGGAATCAGCCGATGAACTGCTGGCAGGCTTGAAATGGGTCATGCCCGCAACAAGTCGCGCTCGCCTGGCCCAGATGCACGGGCGATCCCATCCCAAGACATTGATGCAACTGCATGAAGAAGCGGAGTTTGTCAAAGCCTTGCACGAAGTGGCCAGTATTGGAATGCGCGAGGGTGACCTTCCTTTGGCTTAGCATGTGAGGTGCGCTCATGAGAATGATAACTTGGACTTCTCGAATCGGATTCGAGGGATTATGATGCGCGACATCCAGAGCTGAGTAAGGAGGAAAGAAGAATGGAACTCGTTCAGAATCACCGCGATTTGCTGAAGGCAGTATATTCTCAACTCCGCATTCGGTTCGATGCAGATCATGGCGTGCTTTGGACTCAGGTCTGCCAGGACGCCGTTCCGTGCGTGACGCCGGAACTCCTGAAAGATCTCGGCGATCACCATAGGGCTATTGAAAATGCCCAAGGTAAGTTGCTGGTCGGGGATGAGCTGCATGAAATCCGCTATTCGGTATTGTCTTCCATCACGCCTGGAGTCTTTAACCTGGGCGGTCAGCTTGCACTTTTCAGACAACTGATCAGAAATCAGGATCGCGAATCGTTGCTGAGTTATGCGATCGCGTGTATCGATGTCATCTTCCCCAGGATGCGCCATTTTGACCTGCCATTGGCGACAATAACCTTGTTGCAGGGTGATGCGCTGGGTGGTGGCCTGGAGGCCGCACTGGCCAGCGATGTTGTCATTGCCGAACGCAATTGCCAGTTGGGCTTTCCGGAAATATTGTTCAACTTGTTCCCCGGAATGGGGGCCTATAGTCTGATTGCCAGAAAAGTCAGCCCGAAATTCGCCGAAAAAATGATCCTGGGCGGAAAGATTTACAGTGCAGAAGAACTGCATGAAATTGGGCTGATCGACATCCTCGCTGAGGACGGCAAGGGAGTCGAGACAGTTAACGACTACATCAAAAAGCAGGAACGGCGCTCCAACGGTTTTCTGGCTGTCCAGAAAGCACGTCACAGATTCAATCCGCTAACCTATCAGGAACTGATCGATATCACGACTGTTTGGGTTGACGCAGCACTCAAGCTTAATGAAAAGGACTTGAAGGTGATGGATCGCTTTGTTCGTTCCCAGGAGAAGCTCTTTCTGCAGCCTCAAGCCGTGCCGGCGCAGCTTCCCAGCGCGGCCTGACGTTTACAGGATAGCCTGATTGGCGCCGTTCAGGTAATGCAGTAGCGAAGCGCGAGTGGCAGGGTGGCTATCCAGTGCTTCAAGCAGCAAATCTTTGGCTGAACCTTCTAGTTCCGTGTCACTGAGCACCAGTATTTTGCAGCAGACCTTGAACAATACTTCGGCTCCGACGTTACCGGAGCTTCCCTTTAATATGTGTGCAAGCTCCTTGAACGTGGCGTATTCCTGTTTCGATAGTGCGATGCGCATGGCTTCAAGCAACTTTTCGGTTTCGGAGAGAAATCCGTAGATCACTGTCCGCAAAAAATCATCCTGTTCGCCACCCAGTAGCGTCAAGTGATGCAGCGTATCTTCATTGATAAACCCGTTCGCAATTTGTTCGGCATGATGAGCCAGTTCCGGGGCATCGGAACTGGATGGGGTCAGCGTCAAACGAGCGACGGTATCAAGCAAAGTTAACGCATCGACCGGTTTGGTCAGGTAGGCATCGATGTGAGCGCGTTCGCATTCCAGTTTTGCCTCAAGTGTGGCATTGGCAGTGAGGATGATCACTGGAGTATCCGTAGGCTGTCTGGACAGGGCACGATAAACCTTGACCACATCCAGTCCGCCCATCTGCGGCATGTTCATGTCCAGTATCAACAGGTCGTAATTGTTTTCTTCCAGCTTGTCCAGCGCCTGTTCGCCGTTCTCAACCAGGTCAACCTGGTGATTGCCGTGCATGAGTATCTTCTTGATAATTTGCTGGCCTGTACCATTGTCCTCCGCAACAAGGATCCGAACCCCGCGCTTGCCGGCCGTGCTGCGTTCGTAGTGCTCCTTGAACGAGATTACGCCTTCCGAAGGGCGCGGCGCCATGATTCCGTGCAACGCGTTGAATAACAGAGTTTTGTCGAGCGGCATCCGCAACAGGCATGAATATCCGGCATTGAGATATTCCTCTTCGCGATGGTTATGAAGGTCGGGATTGAGGAGGATGGAAGATAGCCTCTGCGGTCCGCGCAGTTCCCGGAGGTTGGCCGCGAAATCCTTAGCGCTCATGCCGATGTTTTGCGGCAGGCACAGGATCGCGAGATTGTCCGGACGGGAGGCATTTTTGTCCATTAAATATGTGAAGAAATGCGTCAGCGAGACAGCGTGTTCGCATCGCAACCCCCAGCTTCTTGTGAAATTGGTTACGGCGAGTTGGTCGCTTTGTGGCAAGCCCACGGTTAGCACGTACAGTTGTTGCAGCGTCGGTTTGGCCTCGCTGAGAATTGCCGCCGGTTGCTTGGAGAAGGGGGCTTCGAACCAGAAAATGCTGCCGATGCCCGGTTCGCTCTGTACACCCATGCTTCCGCCCATCAATTCCACCAGTTGCTTGGATATTGTTGTGCCCAGTCCGGTGCCGCCGTAGATCCGGGTGATGTTGTGATCGGCCTGGGTAAAACTTTCGAATATCCTCGATTGTGCCTGCGGAGGGATACCGATGCCTGTGTCGATCACTTCGAACCGAAGCCGGGTTTTGCAGTCGTCCTGAAGCACTGTCGCGATCCTGAGTTCGACACTTCCCTTGTTGGTGAACTTGATCGCATTGCCGATCAGGTTGATCAGGATTTGCTGCAGATGCAAGGGATCGCCTTGCAGCATGAAGCAAGTCTCCGGCGTAAACCGAACCGACAGGCTCAGTTGCTTTTTTTCCACCTGGGGCAGGAACATCTCAAGCGTGCTGTTGACCAGTTTGTGCAGATCGAAATCGGTTATTTCGGAGACCAGCTTTCCGCTTTCGATTTTGGAGAGGTCGAGAATATTGTCGATGAGCTTGAGCAGGAGCTGAGCCGATTTCTTCAAGGTCGAGACCAGATCCTTCTGCTCTTCATCCAGACGCGTGCTGATCAACAGGTCACTGGCGCCGATCACCCCGTTGAGCGGGGTGCGCATTTCGTGGCTCATGTTGGAGAGGAAGTCGCTTTTTGCCTTGCTGGCCGCCTGAGCTTTTTCCAGGGCATCATTCAATTGTCCGCGCAGCTTCAGGATATATAGCGGAACGCAAAGCAGAGTGAGCCATAGTCCTACTGCAATGCGCAGGTGATCATGCCAATAGTCGTTCAGGTAGAGAACTGCGGAGAAGCCGACAAGGCTGGTCACATAGGAGCTGACAAGAGATTCCTTGCCGTAACGAATACCATTTCCGGTGATGACCCACAGATAGATGCCGTAAAACAACACTCCGGCTTCCTGCGTCATCACCATGCCGACACTCACCGCGACGATATCGGCAAACATCGCCACCCATTGCCGCCTTCTGGAAGTGTTGCGCCGATACAGGACGTAGAGGGCCAACAGGACAGAGCAGAAGAACCAGACGGCAGAAAAGACGAAAACTGGAACGCCGACTGAAGTTGGGCTCACGAAATAGAATTCGACAAACAGGTAAATAAATATCGGCAAGGCGAAAAAAACCCTCAACAGGGTTTGTTCATGCTCGCCTTCACGCTGTCGAACCTGCTGGACGAAATAGGCTAGCCTTTCGTTCATTGCCATACCTGCACTTTCTGTGTGGGCGAAGCATCCTGCAGCTGTTGCTGGATGATGCTGATCTTGCTGAATTGCAGCATGAATGCTTCCACGCAGCCCGGGTCAAAATGCGTGCCTTTGTTGGCATCCAGGTATGCCAGCGCATCCTGGTTTGACCAGGCCTTCTTGTAAGGACGTTCGGAAGTAAGGGCGTCATAGACGTCGGCTACCGCGACAATGCGCGCGTCGAGCGGGATGGACTTTGCCTTCAGGCCATTCGGGTAGCCGCTGCCGTCGTATTTCTCATGGTGCGAAAGCGCGATCTCGGCGCCAAGGCTGATGTACTTGGAGTTGCTGTTCTGGAGTATCTGGTAGCCGATGGAACAATGCGTCTTCATAGTCGCAAATTCCTCATGATTCAGCTTTCCCGGCTTGAGCAGGATATGGTCCGGAATGCCGATCTTGCCGATGTCGTGCATGGGGGCGGCCATCTCGATCAGGCTGCAACGGTTTGCGTCCAATCCCATCCCTTCGGCGATCAGGCGCGAAAACTTTGCCATGCGCAAGACGTGGTTGCCGGTATCCGAATCCCGGTATTCACCTGCCTTCGCCAAACGGATGAGCGTCTCCTGTTCGCGTTCCCGTATTCGCCGCGTCGCTTCGGCAACGGCTTCTTCCAGTTTTTCGGAACGGAGCAATACCTCCTTATGGTGTCGGTGCAGGGCGAGCAGATTGCGGCAGCGGATCTGGCATTCGTAGTGGTTGAAGGGCTTGGAGAGAAATTCTGCGACACCCAGGTCCAACGCCCTGTGACGTATTTCATTGTCGTTCGACACGGTGATCATGATGATGGGGACGTGTTCAAGGTGTGGAATGTGCCGTATCGTTTTGACAACCTCCAGTCCGGACATCTCATCCATCAGATAATCGACCAGGATCAGGTCGGGCTGGTTCAGCCTTAGCCAATCGATCGCCCCCAGGGGGGAGGCGAATGCCTGAACGAAAATATCCTTCTGCAGACTGCGCACGATCTTGTCGAGGATGATGCGGCTGGTGAACTCATCGTCGATGATCGCGATCGTGGGATGAGACAGGTTCTTGTCGTTCTGGCTGATGATTTCGAATGGCATGATGGTCGTTCCTTTGTAAACGCATCGTGAGATACTCTGCCCCGTCTTCGGTGCGGGGTTATGGATGGAGTGAGGTTGGTCCCAATGCCGGTTCTTCGGGACACGCCGGCGTAAGTAGAACCTTCGCGGCCGCCATCGTCAACTGTCCGAATGACGGCATGGCCGATCTTACGGTTAGCGACAAGTGGCCGCAATACTTTAAGACCTGCCATTCTAAGCAAGGATTTGAGATAATTCATGGGTATTTCCCACTTGGTGTGCTCCCCGGTATTCGAACATGAGTGAATTTCAGTTGAGTCTGTTGGTCATTGGTCTTGTGGTGGTCGCCGGAGTCTTTCTCTATGGCCAATGGCAACAATGGCGATATCGTCGCAGCCAGGCTGAACCAGTCAAGTCGAAGCAAGCCGAATCCTCCTTGCAGGTCACGACAGGCGTGCCCGCCGCCCACACTTCGTTTGACGCGGAGAACGAGGCGCCGTCGCTGGTTCAAGACAGCCCAGACAGGGTAGAGGACGAGGCTTGCGGCCTGCTTAACGATGCGACCGATTATGTCGCCACCTTCCTGCTTAAAACCCCGCAGACGGCTGTGGTCCTGAATGTCCTGTGGCCCCAACGGTTCGATTTCGGCAAGAGCGTTCACGCCTGCGGGCTGAATACCGGCAGCGGTCTGTGGGAGCGCCTGATCCCGGAAAGCGGGCAGACCTATCGTGCATTCAGGATCGGTCTGCAACTCGTAGACAGATCCGGTGCCGTGGGCGAGAGTCGGCTGTCCGGGTTTCGCGACTTGCTGAATGATATCGCTGCGCAATTGCATGTAGATGTGAAGTTGTCCTCAGTGGAAGAAGCGCTGCAACGCGCGCAGGAGCTGGATCGTTTTTGTGCCGACGTGGACCAGATGATCGGTATCAACCTGTTGACTGGCGGCGACCGGAAACTGTTCGGTACCGAAGTGGCGAACGCCGCTGCGCAGCAGGGAATGAGTCTGCAGACCGATGGCACCTTTCACCTGCTGGATGAAGGGGGCGCACACCTGTTCAGCCTGAGCGCATCCGACGGTATGGCATTCCACCCCCATACCCTCAATCAGTCGCGCGTGGATAGCCTGACCCTGCTGCTGGATATTCCGCGCGTAGTCGAGCCGGTCCGTTGCTTCGACGAGATGGTGGCACTGGCACAGTCTCTGGCCAAATCATTGCGCCTCACGTTGGTGGATGACCAGCGGGTGGCGCTGAGCGATGGGGCTATTGCGCAGATACGCGCGCAAGTAGCGGCTACTGAAGACCTCATGCTTGTCGGGCACATCACGCCGGGCAGCGCGCAAGCCCTTCGACTGTTTTCCTGATGACAGCAGCACAACGCATCGCGTACTTGCGCGCAGAAATAGAACGGCACAACCATGCCTATTATGTGCTGGACGCGCCGACCATACCCGACGCGGAATTCGACAGGCTGTTCCGCGAATTGCAGGCACTTGAAATACAACATCCAGAGCTGCTGACTTCCGATTCCCCCACACAACGGGTTGGAGGCAAGATACTGGAGGGTTTCGCATCCGTGCGCCATACCGTGCCGATGCTCTCCATTCGAACGGAGACCGATACGGAGTCCAGCGGTGCGACCAGCTTCGACACGCGCGTGCGCAACGCATTGGGGACTTCGGGTGACATCGAATATGCCTGCGAACTCAAGTTCGATGGCCTTGCCATCAACCTGCGCTACGAGCGCGGTGTGTTGATACAAGCCGCTACACGCGGTGACGGCGAAACAGGAGAAGATGTGACGCAGAACGTGCGCACCATCCATTGCATTCCCCTGCACCTAAAGGGCTGTGCAGCTGACGTACTCGAAGTTCGCGGCGAGGTATACATGTCGCGCAGGGACTTCGAGCGCTACAACGAAAAGCAGCGTGCGCAGGGGTTGGCGACTCTGGTCAATCCGCGTAACGGCGCGGCAGGCAGTATCCGCCAGCTCGATCCCAAACTGGCAGCAAAGCGACCACTGTCGTTTTTTGCTTATGGCTTGGGCGAGGTGAAAGATTGGACTTTACCTGAAACGCACAGCGGTATTCTTGATGCATTGGCGAAGCTTGGCATACCGGTATGCGCTGAACGTGCGGTGGTGCGCGGCGCAGACGCACTCGCCGAGTTCCATCGCCGCGTAGCCGCCAAACGCGATGAGTTGCCGTTCGACATCGACGGCGTGGTCTACAAGGTCAATGACCTGAAGCTGCAGGCCGAACTCGGCTTCGTTTCCCGCGAGCCACGCTGGGCGGTGGCGCACAAATTCCCGGCGGAAGAGCAGCTGACCATCGTGCGCGACATCGAGGTGCAGGTAGGGCGTACCGGCAAGCTTACCCCGGTTGCCAAACTGGAGCCAGTGTTCGTTGGCGGTACCACGGTGAGCAATGCCACGCTGCACAATGAAGGCGAGATCCGCCGCAAGGACGTGCATATCGGCGATACCGTGATCGTGCGCCGTGCAGGCGACGTGATCCCGGAAGTGGTGGGCGTACTGCCTGAGCGCAGGCCTGCGGACGCAAAGCCCTTCGTCATGCCGACAACCTGCCCCGTATGCGGCAGCCATGTGGTGCGGGAGGAGGGGGAGGCTGATGCGCGCTGCACCGGCGGCCTGTTCTGCGCGGCCCAGCGCAAGCAGGCCATCCTGCATTTCGCCGGGCGGCGCGCGATGGATATCGAGGGACTGGGCGACAAGCTGGTGGATCAGCTGGTGGATGAGAATATCATCCACTCTCTGTCTGACTTGTATGACAGGAAGGTACTCAATCCGCAATCGCTGGCTGCACTGGAGCGCATGGCCGAGAAAAGCGCGCAGAACATCGTGGACGCGCTGGAAAAGAGCAAATCCACCACACTCAATCGCTTCCTGTTTGCGCTGGGCATACGCCATGTCGGCGAAAGCACGGCCAAGGATCTGGCCCGGCATTTCGGCAAGCTCGATGTCATCATGCAGGCCGGTGAAGATCGACTTCTGGTCGTGCATGACGTGGGGCCGGTGGTGGCGCAAAGCATCGTTGCTTTCTTCGGCGAAATGCATAACCGCGAGGTGGTGCAGCAATTGCGCGCATTGGGTGTGCATTGGGAAGAGCACGATGGCGCAAGTAACGATGCGTTGCCGTTGTCCGGCAAGACCTTCGTTCTCACCGGAACACTAGCCAGCCTGGGCCGCGATGAGGCAAAATCCCGTCTTGAGTCACTGGGTGCGAAAGTCGCAGGCTCTGTATCCAAAAAGACCGATTATGTGGTTGCAGGTGAAGAAGCTGGAAGCAAGCTGGAGAAAGCAAGGGAGCTGAATATACCCGTATGGGATGAACAGCAGTTACTGGAACGACTGAAAGAGTGTGAAAAGACATGAAACAAAAAATCACGAAAGCCGTGTTCCCGGTTGCCGGCATGGGCAGCCGATTCCTGCCGGCCACCAAGGCAACCGCCAAGGAGATGTTGCCGGTGGTGGACAAGCCGCTGATCCAATATGCGGTGGAAGAAGCGGTGGCGGCGGGTATCACCGATATGGTGTTCATCACCGGACGCAACAAACGCGCTATCGAGGATCATTTCGACAAGGCCTACGAACTGGAGGCCACGCTGGAAGCGCAAGGCAAGACAGAATTGCTGCGCCTGGTGCAATCCGTGGTACCCAGGCATGTGAACTGCATCTATATCCGTCAGGCGGAGCCGCTGGGGCTGGGGCATGCCGTACTGTGCGCCAAACCGGTCATCCAGGACGAGCCTTTTGCAGTGATCCTCGCCGACGACCTGATAGATGGCACCCCTCCTATCGTCAAGCAGATGGTGGACGTATTCTCAAAGCATCAATGTTCCATTCTTGGGGTGCAGGACGTGCCGCGTGCGCATACCAAACAATACGGTATCGTCAGCAGTACCAATCTGGAAATGAACGTCGAGCGCGTGCACGGTATCGTGGAGAAACCCAAGCCTGAGGTTGCGCCATCCACGCTGGCGGTAGTGGGGCGTTATATCCTGACACCGCGCATTTTCCATCATCTGGAGAATGTCCAGCCCGGCGCAGGGGGGGAGATACAGCTCACCGACGGCATTGCCGAACTGGTCAAGGAAGAGCAATTGCTGGCCTACCGCTTTAGCGGTACCCGCTATGACTGCGGTTCAAAACTGGGATATTTGCAGGCTCAGGTCGCATTCGGATTGAAACATCACGAGTTGCGCCAGGATTTTGCAGCCTACCTGCAGACAGTGTCGTGATCCTGGACAACCTGCAGGCGCGCAGCATTCTGCAAGATGCCGAGTTGATTCGTTCGGCAGACGAGGTGCAGGCCGCCGTGCAGCGTGTGGCCCAGGCTATCAATTCAACGTTGTCGGACCGGCATCCGCTGGTACTGTCTGTAATGGGCGGGGCGGTCGTGTTCACCGGGCAATTGCTGCCCCTGCTCGACTTCCCGCTGGATTTCGATTATCTGCACGTGTCGCGCTACGGGAGCGAAAAGCGCGGCGGCGAATTGCATTGGAAGGTGGCACCGCGCGAAAATGTGCGCGACAAGGTCATACTGGTGGTGGATGATATTCTTGACGAGGGCGAAACCCTGCATGCGATCAGACAGCGCGTGATGGAGCTGGGGGCGCGCGAATTTTACAGCGCCGTGTTTGCCGACAAACAGAACGGCAAGGACAAACCCATCCGCGCCGATTATGTTGGCCTCGAATTGCCCGACCGTTTCGTGTTCGGCTACGGGATGGATATCCATGGAGCATGGCGCAATTTGCCCGCAATCTATGCAGTAAAGGAATATTGATATGCTGGCAATCATCGGCGGTACCGGACTTTCCCAACTGACGAACCTCAAAATCACCCACCGGCAAGTGATGCGCACGCCGTACGGCGAGCCCTCCGGGCCGGTGACGTTCGGCACCATCAACCAGCATGAAGTCATGTTTCTCGCTCGCCACGGTTACGGTCATACCATCCCGCCGCACGAGGTGAACTATCGCGCCAATCTGTGGGCACTGCGCGACCAGGGTGCGATGCGCATCATCGCGGCCACTTCCGTCGGCGGAATCCGCGCCGATCTGGTGCCCGGCACGCTGGTTGTCCCGGACCAGATCATCGACTATACCTATGGGCGCGACTTCACTTATTTTGACGGCAAGGACAGGCCTGTCACGCACATCGACTTCACGCGGCCTTATAACGAAGCCATGCGCCAGCAGGTATTGGCAGCGGTGAAGCGTGCGGGCGAGACCTGTGTTGACGGAGGAGTGCATGCCGTGGCACAAGGGCCGAGGCTGGAGACGTCGGCAGAGATCAACCGGCTGGAACGCGACGGCGCGGATATGGTCGGCATGACAGGCATGCCGGAAGCCTCGCTGGCAAAGGAGCTGGGCGTGGCGTACGCCACCATCGCCGTGGTGGTGAATTATGCGGCGGGACGCGGTAGCAGCCGCGACCGTGTTCCTCTTGAATCGATAGGAGTAGTCATGAGTCCGGCGATGGAGCGGGTGCGCAATATCCTCGAACATGCGGTAGAGCAAGATGGCGACTAGGGAAGTGTTGCGCATGGGCGACGCGCGTTTGCTGCGCAGAGCCGAAGAGCTGGTGCTGTTCGATACGGCCGAATTGCATACCCTGCTGGCCGATATGCGCGATACCATGCTCGCCATGGACGGCGTCGGACTGGCTGCGCCGCAGATCGGTGTGAATCTCCGCGTGGTCATCTTCGAAGTGAACAAGAACCCGCGATATCCCGATGCCGAAACCGTACCACAGACCGTGCTGATCAACCCCGTCCTCACTCCGTTGACCGACGCCATGGAAGATGGCTGGGAAGGGTGTCTCAGCGTACCCGGCATGCGCGGCCTTGTCCCGCGCTACGCCAGCTTGCGTTATCAGGGCCGCGACGAATATGGCGCGCTGATCGATCGTACGGTGAGCGGTTTCCACGCCCGGGTAGTGCAGCACGAATGCGACCATCTTGACGGCATCCTGTACCCGATGCGCATTCGCGACATGAAAAACTTCGGTTTTACCGATGTGCTGTTCCCCGATGCAGGGGGACAGGACGAATAGCATGGTCGATCACCACGAATCGAAAGTCATCCGCAACCTCCTTATCGCCCTGCTGGCGCTCGTATCGGTCTTCGTCGCCGGCACGGTAGGCTACAGGATCCTGGGCGGACCGCAGTACTCCTGGATGGATTGCTTCTACATGACTTTCATCACGATCTCCACCATCGGTTATCACGAGGTGGTCGACGTCACCGGACATGAGTATGGGCGCCTGTTCACTGTGTTTATCGGTATCGCGGGTATCGGTGTTCTGGGTTATGTACTTTCCACAGTGACGGCGTTCATGCTGGAAAGCGATCTCAATATCTCTCGGCGGAGAAAGAAGATGAAATTAAAGATAGGGCAACTGAAAAATCATTACATCGTGTGCGGCGTTGGGCTGGTGGGTACCAATGTGGCCCATGATCTTGAGCTGACCGGTCGCCCGTCCGTCATCATCGACAACGACCTCGAAAACATCCATCAGTACCTGGAGATGCACCCGGCGCAGCTCTATCTGCATGGGGACGCGACCGACAACGATGTGCTGCTGGCAGCCGGAGTGACCAGTGCCAAGGGTGTATTTGCTGTGGCACACGACGACAGCGCCAATCTCGTCATCAGTCTGAGCGCCAAACAACTCAATCCGAAACTGCGTGTGGTGGCGCGCTGCCATGCGCCAAAAAACGCGGAAAAAACACGGCGCGCAGGGGCGGACGAAGTCATTTCGCCGGACTTCAGCGGAGGCTTGCGCATCGTTTCAGCCATGGTGCGGCCAAACGTGATGAATTTTCTCGATGAGATGCTGAAATCGGACAGCAAGCTTCGAATGGAAGAAATCGTGATTCCGGACAGCCTGACCAGCAAACCGTTGAGTGTGCTGTATCACAGCAACAAGGACTGCATGGTGCTTGCGCTTCAGCGCGAGGAAACCTGGCAGTTCAATCCGCAGGCTGGCTACCTGTTGCAGGATAAGGATGTGCTGATGGTGATGGCTACACCTGAAGGCCGTTCCCGTCTGGAACAATTGATACAAGGTATCGATTAGGCCGATACGCGGTTCATGCAGGATTGCTCAACAGCCGATGCGTCGCAACGATTCATGGCCCAATGAGTCATCCCGGTGCCAGTCAATGGATGACGTGATAAAGTGTGGCATCTCAATGCAACATTGGGGGATGCGGTGGATCGTACTTTATTGCTGGTCGACGATGAGGAAGATGTCATTGCCGCTCTGGAACGCCTGCTCAGATATGACGGTTACCGGATCCTGCGCGCGAACAGCGGGCGGCAGGGCCTGGAAATGCTGGCCAGGCACGAGGTCGGTGTAGTCATTTCGGACCAGCGTATGCCGGAAATGTCCGGGGTCGAGTTCCTGTCCCAAGTCAAAGAGTTGTATCCTGAAACGATACGCATCGTATTGAGCGGTACCGCCGATTTCGATTCGGTGAAAGAGGCCATTAATCAGGGTGCGATTTACAAGTTTTTTTCCAAACCCTGGGACAACGAAGTCTTGCGCGTGGACGTCATGGAAGCGTTCTGGCGCCGGGATCTGGCGTGTGAAAAGGAACACCTGCTGCGGGACATTCAGTCCGCAAACGATCAACTGGCGCAGGTCAATCTGGAACTTGCGGCCGCCATGGAGAGCAAGGACATCCAGATCGAACGCTTCGCGCATTACGATGCACTCACCGGTCTGCCTAACCGCACCTTGTTTCTCGACCGGCTAGAGCAGGAACTGGCCCGCGCCCATCGCGATAACCACATGGTAGCGGTCCTGTCGCTCGATCTTGACCGGTTCAAGCAGATCAACGATTCTTACGGCCACCCTGTCGGTGACCAGCTGCTGCAGGCCGTGGCGGGGAGGCTGTCCAGCCATGTTCGCGCCTGCGACACGGTTGCCCGGACAGCCGGCGACGAATTCGGACTTGTGCTGACGGACTTGAAGGCAGCCCACGATGCTGCCGAGGTGGCGCAGAAGCTGCTTGATTCGTTCGCGCACAATCCCATATCGACAGGAGACAGCGAAATCTTCGTCACGTTAAGCATAGGGATCAGTATCTATCCGCTCGACGGTTTGAACACGGCAACGATGCTAAAGAATGCTGATGCTGCGCAACACCAGGCGAAGGATGAAGGCCGCAATAATTTCCAGTTTTACGCGGGACACATGAATGCTACCGCATGGCAGCGCCTGAATCTGGAAACCGAATTGCGCCGCGCCATTGAGCGGGAGGAATTCACGCTCTATTACCAGCCGAAGGTCGATATGGACAGCGCAAAGATCGTGGGAATGGAAGCCCTGTTGCGTTGGCAAAGCCCGGATCGCGGACTGGTGATGCCGGGCGGGTTCATTCCGCTGCTGGAAGAAACAGGCCTTATCCTGCCGGTCGGGGAATGGGTCTTGCGGGCAGCGTGCAAGCAGGCGCGCGCATGGAAAGCAGTCGGTTTGTCAAATATCCATATTGCGGTCAACCTGTCCACGCTGCAATTCAGACAACCGGATTTTGCCGGCCTGGTACTGGGCATCCTGAACGAAAATGGTCTTGACCCGGCTTTGGGGGAAATCGAACTGGAACTGACAGAAAGCCTGTTGATGAGCAACGCAGAAGGGGCGATCGATACGCTGAACAAGTTGCACGAATCGGGCATCCGGTTCTCCATAGACGATTTCGGCACCGGCTATTCGAGCCTGAGCTATCTGAAGCGCTTTCCGATTAGCAGCCTCAAGATCGACCAGTCCTTCGTGCATGACCTTTCCAGCGATCGCGACGATGAAGCGATCGTTGCAGCGATCATCGCGCTGGGCCATAGCCTCGGATTAAGCATCATCGCGGAGGGCGTGGAAACGAAGAGTCAGCTGGCGCAGCTGCGCAAGATGGGTTGCAATGAAATGCAGGGATACTTGTTCAGCCGTCCTGTGCCTGCCGCTGAAATGACGTATTTGCTGCAAAAGGGCGAAACCCTGAATTGTGCTCTGGGGGGATGATGGAACGTACGCTGTTGCTGGTCGACGACGAGGAGAATATCACTTCCGCGCTGGTGCGCTTGCTGCGCCGGGACGGCTACCGCATTCTGCGTGCCAACAGCGGCGAAGCCGGGCTGGAGTTGCTGGCGCAAAATGAGGTTGGCGTGATCATTTCGGACCAGCGTATGCCCGGAATGACGGGCGTTGAATTTTTGGGGAAGGTGCGGGAACTTTATCCCGATACTGTGCGTGTCGTACTGAGCGGTTATACCGAACTCAATACGGTGACCGATGCCATCAACCGCGGCGCGGTCTATAAATTCCTTACCAAGCCTTGGGAAGACGAGCTGCTTCGAGCCAACGTGGAAGAGGCATTCCAGCGTTATGAAATGAAGATCGAAAATGTTCGATTGGCACGCGAGCTGGAGGATGCGAACGAGGAATTGATGCGCATCAACCATGAGCTTGAATTGCGCGTGGAAGAGAAGACCCGGGAAGTGATGCGCAACCTTGAGATTCTGCAGGTGTCGCAGGAAGTACTGGAACGCCTGCCGGTGGCGGTAATCGGTATCGGAAATGACGGGGTGATCGCCATCGCCAACCAGAACGCGCATGGCCTGTTTTCAGAAAATGGCATGCGGCCATTGCTTGGCGAGGTGGCCGACAGTGTGATCCCGCCGGAATTGCTGAGCTATATCCATGACGAGGATAGCCGCAAGTTTAAAAGGAAAGTTTTCTACCGGCTGGCGGATGGCCGTGAGTCCCAGTGCTGGTGCAGCCCAATGGGGGAGATTTCATCGTCGCAGGGAGTGGTACTCGTCGTTGTCGCCGATCAGGAGTGAAAGAGAATATGCCCGCCGTGACAGACAAAGAAGCGATCCTGGACAAGCTGCACCAGCTGCCCGCCATGCCGTTGGTGGTCAGGGAGGTGATGTCCAGTTTCAGGGACGCCAATGTGGGCAGTGCCATCATGGCGCGCAAGATCGAGCTCGACCAGGGATTGAGCGCCAGGGTATTGCGCGTGGCGAATTCCTCGTTTTACGGTTTGTCGCGCGAGGTGGGTTCGATACAGGATGCGGTCACTGTGCTTGGATTCGACACTGTCCGCTCGCTGGTGGTATCGGCGGGATTCACCCGCGCCTTCCCGGCGGGTGCCGATGGCCTGTTTGACCGCCATGCCTACTGGATGCGCAGTTTCAAGGTGGCTTCCTACACCGAGGCGCTGGCGCAGCGCCTCGGTGGAGTCCGGCAACTGTCGTTCACATCCGGCTTGTTCCATGATGTCGGACAACTGGTGTTGAGTATCTGCATCCCGGAAAAGTTTGCGGACATACTGGCGCAGCAAAAGACCACAGGATTGAACCTGATCGAGGTCGAGCAGGCCGTGCTCGGCTTCGACCACTCCGAAATCGGAGCGGAAATGGCCAAACGTTGGAACTTTCCGCCGGAAATCGAGCACGCCATCAATTTCTGGCGCGTGCCGGATCATGAGCCGTTCGAGCCGATCAGCGGCATGGTGTACGTTGCGGCATCGCTTGAAAGCGGGCTGAAGGGTGACGCCTTGATCGAAAGCCTGCCTGAAGTGTTGCGGAATCGTTTGCAGATAAGCTGGGAACGCATTGAACCCGGCATGCCGCAGCCGGACCAGTTGAATGCCGTGGCAAATCTTATGCTGGAAGCGTGAGTCCCGTATCAACCCGGCAGTCCGAGGGGAGCTTTGACGATGGAAATACAAATGAGTGAAAAGCCCGGAATCCCGGCATCCCAGAACGGAACGGAGGGAAATTCGACCCTGCTGTTCGTGGATGACGAGGGGAACATCCTGTCTTCGCTGAAGCGCCTGTTCCGCCCCTGCGGTTACCGCATATTCACGGCTGAGAGCGGCGCGCAAGGATTGGAGATCATGCAGCGCGAAGCGGTCGACCTGGTGGTTTCCGATATGCGCATGCCGGAAATGAGCGGGGCGCAATTCCTGGAGCAGGTGAACGCCAGATGGCCGGACACGATACGCATTCTGCTGACCGGGCATGCCGAGATCGGAGCGACCATCGATGCCATCAACAAGGGGCATATATACCGCTACATATCCAAGCCTTGGGAAGATAACGACATCGTCCTGGCCATCAGGCAGGCTTTGCACCAGAAAGCGCTCGAGTCTGCAAACCGGAGCTTGGAAGAACTGACGCGCAAGCAAAACGAGGAGTTGAAGGACCTGAATGCAAATCTTGAACAGAAGGTCAAGGTGCGCACGGAGGAAGTACGCCAGACGATGGGATTTCTGGAAATCGCGCACGACAAGCTCAAACGGGATTTCATTACGTCGATCCGGGTTTTCTCCAACCTGATCGAGATGCGCGAAGGTGCCATGGCCGGACACTCGCGCCGGGTCGCCGAGCTGTCCCGAGCCATTGCCCAGAAGATGAAGGTGAATGACGCGGATGCGCAGGATATATTCCTTGCCGCGCTGCTGCACGATGTCGGGAAGATCGGATTCCCGGATTACCTGCTGGAAAAGTCATTCGCAAACCTGACCAGCGAAGAGCGACTCGATGTGATCAAACATCCTGTCAAAGGACAGACGGCGTTAATGGCGCTGGAACCGCTTAATGGTGCGGCAAAACTGATACGCAGCCACCATGAACGTTTTGACGGGCTGGGCTTCCCGGACAAGCTGCAGGGGCTGGCAATTCCCTTGGGGGCGCGGATCATTGCGCTGGCGAACGAGTATGACGCGGTCCAGATCGGCATGCTGTTGAGCAAGCGCCTGAAGCAGGCCGACGCGGTGCTGTTCATTCAGGAAGGGAGCGGCAAGCGTTATGACCCGGCGGTAGTGGGTGCATTCATGTCCGTCATGGAGTCGGCCGCTCATGTCGTTCAAGAACAGGCGCTGCGTCCGGAGCAACTCAGGCCCGGCATGGTGCTGTCACGTGACTTGCTGAGCGGTCAGGGCGACCTGTTGCTGTCGAAAGAACACCTGCTGGACGCTTCATTGATCGATCAGATAAGGGGCTTCAAACAACTCGGTGACGAGCTGGTCATTTATGTGCTTGATAAAAAATGATGCATGGCCCGGAGTTTTTCGCGTAGCGGGTCGGCAGGCTGACTTCCAACTAATCGGGACAATCCATCGTGAAGATAGAACAGCAATACTGGACCGTCGGCGAAGGCTGGAAAATCGAATCGGCGGCGCAGCTCGACGGCAACGCTTCTCTGGTGCTGGCTTTCGGTGCCGGGCATATTTTGGACGATACCATTGTGATGGATGACGTTCGTGCACGCTATCCGGGTGCGCCCTTGGTCGGGTGTTCAACATCCGGTGAAATCTGCGGAACCCGAGTGCGCGACGATACACTTGTCGTCACTGCACTGCGTTTCGAGCATACCGCGTTCAAGCTGGTGCATGAGGTCATCGCGGAGGGAGGAGACAGCCTTGCCGCGGGTGAGCGCCTGGCTAAAGCGCTTCCGACGCAGGAGTTGGTGCATGTGTTGGTACTCTCCGACGGTCTGAAGGTCAACGGCAGCGAACTGGCACGTGGCCTGCGCGAGAACTTGCCGGCCGATGTGGCCGTCACCGGCGGACTCGCAGGAGATGGTACGGCTTTCCGGCAGACCCTGGTTTTTGCGGATCGCGTACCCAGCCAGGGTGTGATCACTGCGCTGGGCTTTTACGGAAAACGCCTCAGGGTTGGCTACGGTTCCCTCGGCGGCTGGGACTCCTTTGGTGCGGAGCGCCGGATCACCCGTTCCAAAGGCAATGTGTTGTATGAGCTGGACGGACGTTCTGCACTGGAGCTATACAAGAAATATCTGGGCGAACGATACACAGGACCAGCGGATGCGTTGCTGTTCCCCCTGATGCTACGCTACGGCGAGGATGATTTCGGCCTGGTTCGCACGGTGCTGGCCGTCAATGAGGAAGAGCAGAGCCTGACCTTCGCGGGGGATATGCCCGAGGGCGGTTATGCACGTTTGATGAAGGCCAATTTCGATCGTCTTGTCGATGGTGCCGAGGGTGCGGCTCGTGCCAGCTACGAAATGCTGGGCTCGGTCGAGCCGGAACTGGCTTTGCTTGTCAGTTGCGTCGGGCGCAAGCTGGTGCTGAAGCAGCGCATCGAGGAGGAGGTCGAAAGCGTGCGCGGAGTGTTGGGAAAGAATACGGTGCTCGCCGGATTTTATTCCTACGGCGAAATCTGTCCGCATGGCGCCATCACGCAGTGCGAGTTGCACAACCAGACGATGACGATCACCACATTTTCGGAGAGATGAACTGTGCACAGGCTGCTCGAACGCCAGATCAAGCGTTACATAGATGAACAGGCGACGCTGCCGCCGGCGTTCGAGAATTTCATTGCGGCGGTGAATGAAGCGTATTTCAGCGCCGACGCCGATCGCCTGATGATCGAGCGCTCCCTTGATCTGATGTCGAGGGAGTTGACCGAGGCCAATGCCGATCTGCGCAATGAACTGGCAGAACGCAGGCGTACCGAAGCGGATCTGAACAAGGAAAAGGAAGAGCAGCGCGTCCTGATCAAGAAGCTGGAAGATGCTTACAGCCTCATGCTGCAATCGGAGAAAATGGCATCGATAGGCCAGCTTGCGGCAGGCGTGGCGCACGAACTGAACAATCCGATCGGCTTTGTATACTCCAACCTGGGTACGCTGGAAAAATACGTGCAATCCACCTTCCGCATGATCGAGCTGTATGAAAAGGCTGAAGAGGCGATCCCGGATCAGGACGTGCGGAGATTGCTTCAGACGGCAAAAGAGGAATTGGATATCGCATTCCTGAAAACGGACCTGAGCGCATTGATGGATGAATCGAAGGACGGTATCACCCGCGTCAAGGTGATCGTGCAGAACCTGAAGGACTTTTCTCACGTGGGCGCTTCCGATGAATGGCATTTCTCGGACCTGCGCAAAGGACTCGACAGCACCCTGAGTATCGTCAACAACGAAATCAAGTACAAGGCCGCCGTGGTCAAGGAATATGGCGATATCCCCGAAGTGGAGTGTCTGGCTTCGCAACTCAATCAGGTATTCATGAACCTGCTGGTGAACGCCGCACACGCTATTGCGGAAAGAGGCACGATCACGATCCGCACAGGACAAGAGGCAGATCAAGTATGGGTGGACATTGCTGATACCGGGCACGGTATCGCTCCCGAGCACATGCAGAAGATATTCGATCCTTTTTTCACCACAAAACCGGTCGGTAAAGGGACTGGGCTGGGATTGTCGCTATCCTACGGAATCGTGCAGAAGCACCACGGGAGAATGGAAGTGCAGAGCGATGTCGGCAAGGGGACAACATTTCGTGTCTGGCTGCCGGTTAAACAGCCCCAGTGACGGGCCTGCGACGGAGGCTGTGGGTTAAGGGATACAGAAGAGGTCGGCAATTTTGAATGGGGGCCGGTATGTATACGGAAGCTGATGAGAAATTCATAGCCTTCAACTGGGACAACAAATTCGATACCGGTGTCGATGCGGTGGATGTCCAACATCAGAAGCTGGTGGACATCATCAACCGCCTGGGTTCCATCAGCGCGAACCAGACCAGTTACGCGGCGCTGGACGCTATCCTGAACGAGTTGGCGAATTACACGGTGTATCATTTCGAAGCCGAAGAAAAGCTGATGAAGCACTATGCGATAGACGAGGCTCACCAGGCTGTCCATATCAAGGCGCATCAGCATTTCACCAGCCAGGTGACACAGGCGGCGAAGATTCTCCGGAGCAGTCCCGACATTTCCCGGCAACTTCTCACGCCGTTGCTGAAATACCTCACCAACTGGCTGGTACAGCATATCCTTGGTCTGGATAAACGCATGACCCAGGAAGTACTGGCCTTGCAGGCCGGAGACAGTCACTATGAGGCTACCCGCAAGGCGACCGCCTTCATGACCCAGGCAGCAAACGTGCTGATGGAAGCGCTGAACGAGATGTATGGAAAGCTCGGGGACAAGACACTGGAGGTGATGAAGAAGAACCAGGAACTGGAAGCGGAACAGGAAGCGCTGCGCGCACTGAATGAACAATTGGAGCAGCGCGTGCAACAGCGAACCGCCGCGGTGGAACAAGCCAATCGCCAGTTGCAGTCCAATAATGCCGAACTCAAACAGCTCAACGAACGGCTGGAATCCGCTCAGACCCAGTTACTGCAGGCAGAGAAGATGGCGTCCATCGGCCAGCTGGCGGCCGGCGTGGCGCACGAGATCAACAATCCCGTCGGATTCGTCAATTCCAATCTGGGCACGCTGGGCAAATATATCGGCAGCATGTTCAAGGTTATCGACGCTTATGCAGCGGAAGCCGGCAACGAGGCCGGTGTATTTCCCGAGGTGGCACGGGTCAAGAAAGCCGTGGATTTCCCCTACCTGGTCGAAGACATCCCCAATCTCTTGAAGGAGTCTCAGGATGGGCTGGCGCGAGTCAAGCGCATCGTCCAGGACCTCAAGGATTTTTCTCACGTCGACGAAAGTACGTGGCAGCACGCCAACCTCGAGAACGGGATGGATAGCACGCTGAATGTCGTCGCGAACGAGATCAAATACAAGGCGGAAGTGATCAGGGAGTATGCGGGGCTGCCGGAGGTGGAATGCATGCCGTCGCAGATCAACCAGGTGTTCCTGAACCTGCTGATGAACGCCGCACAGGCGATCGACAGGAATGGTGTCATCACGGTTCGTACCGGAAGCAGCGAACAAGAGGTGTGGGTGGAGGTGGAAGATACGGGCCAGGGTATCGCTCCTGAACATATCAACCGCATCTTTGATCCCTTTTTCACCACGAAACCGGTAGGTAAAGGTACCGGTCTTGGCTTGTCGCTGTCATACGGCATCGTGCAGAAACACCATGGGCGTATCGAAGTGAACAGTGAAATGGGTAAAGGCACCCGGTTCAGGGTATGTTTGCCCGTGCGGCAGGCGCCCATAAGCGGACCTTGGCATTGAGCGTGTAGATGTGTCGTCCGGCAACACTCCGACGTTGCTGTTATAATTTCATTTTATAAACATATAGATAAAATAATTACCATATCGATCTTTGGCATTGGCCACTTAATTCTTTCCATAATTAATCAATCGCTTTTTACGATCGGTAAAATAACTATAATTCATTTGATTAATTAATCTTCTTCACGCATATTGCCTGTCCGGCAATCGAGATCAATCATGACCCTGGAGCAGTTAAGAATTTTTGTTGGTGTAGCAGAACGTGAGCACATGACCAGAGCAGCCGCAGCGCTCAATGTGACTCAGTCGGCAGCGAGTGCGGCCATTGCCGCATTGGAAGCGCGCCACGACGTTGTCCTGTTTCATCGCATCGGCAGGCGAATCGAACTGACGGAAGTGGGGCGCGTGTTTCTGGACGAGGCTCGCGCGGTGCTTGGCCGCGCCGCAAGTGCGGAGCAGGCACTTTCAGAGTTTGCGGGACTGAAACGCGGCACTCTGCACCTGGTTGCAAGCCAAACGATCGTCGGCTACTGGTTACCTCAGCATCTGGCCACATTTCGTTCGCGCTATCCGCAGATCACTGTCGATCTGGCCATCGCCAATACGGAACAGGCAGCGCATAGCGTGACTGCAGGAACGGCTGAACTCGGCTTTGTCGAAGGCACCATAGACGATGGCTCGATAACCCATTGGCCTGTTGCGCATGACCGGTTGCTGCTGGTCGGAACCGAACCGGTCGAGCGCATCGATAACGAATGGCTGCGTAGTGCGCGCTGGATCATGCGCGAATCGGGATCGGGAACCCGCTCGACCTTTGAAGAAGCACTGCGTGTCCGGGAGATTGATCCGGCGATACTCGATATCGCTTTAACTCTGCCGTCGAATGAGTCTGTCTTGACTGCGGTTGAAGCCGGCGGTGGGGTGGCCGTGCTTTCCGCGCTGGTCGTTGCGCGCGCGCTGAACAACGGAGCGTTGCACGTATTGCCGTTCGAGTTTCCGGCGCGACCATTTTTTGCGCTGCGCCACAAGGAGCGCTATCGCAGCAAGCCTGCAGACGCGCTATTGAATTTGATTAAGGAAAATACAAGATGACACACACTTCTCTTTCCGAACTTGCGACCGAGTTCAAGCCGCATGCGCAAATCGAACGCCCGCGTGAAATGATCCGGCAGTTCACCCCCAATTGGTTTGCGGCCACGATGGGCACCGGTATCCTCGCGCTGGCCTTGCCCCAAGTACCCGGTGCGGGCCCGACGTTGCATGCCATAGGCGAAGGGCTGTGGCTGTTCAACATCGGCCTGTTTACATTGTTCACCGTGCTTTACACGGCGCGCTGGATGTTGTTCTGGGACGAGGCCAAGAGGATATTCAGCCACAACATCGTGTCGATGTTCATCGGTACCATTCCGATGGGGCTGGCAACGATCATCAACGGCTTCCTGTTCTTCGGCTTGCCCCGCTGGGGCGAAAGCATGATCGATGTTGCCCAGGTGCTGTGGTGGATCGATGTCGCCATGTCGATTGGCTGCGGTGTTCTCATACCGTATTTCATGTTCACGCGGCAGGCGCACGGTATCGACAAAATGACGGCGATATGGCTGTTGCCCATCGTCGCAGCCGAGGTCGCGGCAGTGAGCGGCGGCCTGCTTGCACCGCATCTGGCCGATCCGACTGCGCAGTTTCACACACTGATCGCCAGCTACGTACTCTGGGCTTATTCGGTCCCGGTCGCCTTTGCCATTCTCACGATATTGTTCCTGCGCATGGCCTTGCACAGGTTGCCGCCCGATAGCATGGCCGCTTCAAGCTGGTTGTCGCTCGGGCCGATCGGAACCGGCGCACTCGGCTTGATACTGCTGGGGGCAGATGCCCCTTCAATCCTTGCTGCTCAAGGCATGACTGGCATCGGTACGATTGCAGAGGGATTCGGTGTGATTGCAGGCACGCTGCTTTGGGGCGTGGGCCTCTGGTGGCTGCTGCTTGCGGTCCTTATTACGATCCGCTATTTCCGCGCCGGCGTTCCGTTCAACCTCGGTTGGTGGGGCTACACTTTCCCCCTGGGGGTCTATACGGTGACGACATTGAAGCTGGGCGTTGTGCTGAAAATTGCGGCGTTCTCCGCCTTGGGGACGTTTCTGGTCATCGTGCTTGCCGCGATGTGGATCCTTGTCGCTTCGCGCACTATCCATGGCGGCTGGAAAGGTCACCTGTTTGTGTCGCCCTGTATCGCGACTGTCAATTAGATGCTTCGGGAGCCGGTTGCCGCATTCGTGGCCTTCATTGCGGGTAATGCCGAGCGCCACATGGCGTAACCGATTGCCGAAACAGTCGCATACACAATTCCCGCGCTGTCCTGTGAAGGGCCATCATGCGTAACGAGGCTCAGTGCCGCCGCGAAAGGGACTGGCGCGCGGGAAACTTCCCGCGGTGACCCTGATGGGATATCCCTTGCCGTTTTCGCGCAAATAATTGTGTCGCTTGCCGAAATATAAAACATCCAAAAGCCTGATGAGCCATTGTATCCGTAGCTCACGAAACCCCCTTGTTCCTCAGTTGCGAGGCAAGCTGGGTATCGTGTTCTCTGATATGTTCCCATAACCACTCATTGGCGCTGTGAATTACCCTTGCCAGTTCTTCTTCATTGAAATTCAGGTTTCCGAAGATCGACCTCAGTTGTCTCAACCTCACCTGGTGTTCGGTACGATGTGCATCAGAACCATCGAGGTCATGGAGTTGCATCAGGTCTTCCTCTGTCTTGAAATGTATCCGGCAAAGTTCGACCAGGAGATCAACTCTCTTCAGCAGTTTTGTTGAATGATCGCCATTCTTGAGTGATTCAATGATCCCTTGGATGAAATTGGCCATGGCTTTATGCTGCTCATCCAGGATGGAAATTCCCAGATTCATATTGGTTGGCGGCGCTCCTGGTGAGGGCTGGCCCACTTTTCTGGAGGCCATCTGCAAGTTCCTGCTGAAGCCTATCAGCCCCCTGCCATTGTTCCTGGCAACATTCATCGCCTGATTTGCGCACAGCATCAATTGCTCGGCCAGATAACCATCCTGCGGACTCAGGACGATACCCGCACTGGCCCCGACACTGATCTGCGTACCATTGCCCAACTTGATAGGGCCGGACATGGCTCTCATGATTTTCAGGGCAACGATCTCTGCTTCCTTTTTGTTCATTACTCCGTCCAGCAGGATAGCGAACTCATCACAGCCCGTTCGGGCGACAGTATCAACATCACGAATTGCGGATGCCAGGTGATTGGCCACATCGCATAACACTTGATCGCCGGCATCGTGACCATTGGCGTCATTTACGGCCTCGAACTCATCCAGATCAAGCATGATCAATGCAAAGCCGCTCTCGTAACGGCGCACACGCGCCAGTTCGCGATTCATCCGTTCAACAAACAAATCGCGATTGGGCAGTCCCGTTAACGGGTCATGAAATGCACGATGCCCAACCTGATTGTGCAAGTGTGAGTCTCCTTTATTTACTGAAACAGTGTGTGCGACTTCTTTTTCTGCCATGGCTGTCCCCATGTATTGCAGCTGGCGTGTTCTCGCTTTGCGGGTGAACTTCATTTCTGGAAAATATAGACAAACCGGGCAAATCTCAATCACCCGACTGCCATTAATCAGGGCAGCGTTTGTCCAGACTCGCAAGTAACCTTACATCAATTAGACGGATTTACCTATAAGTCCGAATACGCCCGCATAAACCATATCAAACACAGGATAGATTGAATGCTCGTACGGCATCGCGGCTAGGGAAACAGAAGCAGCGGACGGGACGCTTTCCTTTCAAGGATTGCGGCGAGCGATTTCAGACTGGGTCTGCCGCTCACCTGAAACACCCGCCGGCCAGTAACCAGAATCCCGGTATTCTCGGACGAGGCTTGGGCCAATAGGACTTCGGTGGGATCGCCGGCATGAACGGAGAAACAGGACTGTTCCATTCCTTGTGTGGCTCGTTCAAATTGTGACTGTGCCGCTTCGGCCTGCTCTTCCTGCTCTTTGCGGATATAGTCGAGGAAGCCCTGTCTTGCGCCCTTGGCCGACTGCCAATCGTTGCCGATAAAATCGGCCCATTGGGTATCGATGATGAAGATGCCCGTCAGTGATGCGTTGCTCTGACGGGCAAGATCAACGGCGTGGTCCAGCGCCTCTTGCGAGGCGTCGGAACCATCTACCGCGACAACAATATTGCTATAGCTCATGCAGATCTACTTCATTTTAAGCAGCACGATGACGGCAACGATTAGCACGGTCAGGATGATCGCCCCGATATCCTCCGCGCGGTCATCCTTGAACAGCGTCATCTTGCTTTTAGGGCCGGCTGCACCGATGGTTTCACTTCCTGTTTTCTGTTGGGTGGTCATGATCGAATTCTCCTCGCAGTATTTTAGATTGACACCAGATAGTCCTTGATCAGGTACACGACGACCAGCGCCAGAACATATTTGGTGGTGCCCACGATCAGGCCCAATTTGAGTGGCGTGCCACCAGCCTGGCGCAATTCCTTGAAGTCGATGAATCCGCCCAAGCCAACCAGGCCAAAGCCGAAGATCCATTGCATCACCAGGCGGAGCGTTTTGATGGTCTCCGAGGCGGGAGGGCCTCCTTTGATGCCAACGTCACCGAAGGCACCCATGCTGGTAAAGAACACCATGACCATGAAACCGATCACGAACACCGGGAATTTTTCCACCAGCAGCGTACCCAGCGTTTTCTTCTTTCCGGAGCTGTCAGATTCTTCCTTTCCAGCCCAATACCAGATCGTTACCGCGAATACGGCGAAGGGGATGGAGATCACGCGCATGATGTTCCATATTTCGGCGATCGATACCGCAGTACCCGGCGCCACATTGGGATTGAAAGCGAGTGCTGCCGCCAGTACCTGGCCGGAGTTGAGTATGCCGGTACCGATCCACGCGCCGTACTGCAGGTCGGTCAGGCCGAGTTCGTGACCGATGAACGGGCTGATGAACATGGTCAGGATGCCGAAGCCCAGTATGGTAGCGATGGCATAGGCGACATGACTCGCCTTGGCCTCGACCGCCGGCGAAGTGGCGACGGCTGCGCTAACGCCGCAAATGCTCAGGGCATTGGCCAGTACGGCGGTCATGGAACGATCCAGCCCGAACAACTTTCCCAGCCACAGTACCATGATGATGGTCATGATGACGAAGCCGCCGATCAGGAAGATCGCCATGGAACCCAGCTGGACGATGGCGGAGAAGGTATACAGAGAGCCCAGCATGATGATGCCGGTCTTGATCATGAGACGGGACAGCTTGAAACCGTCAACGAATATCTCCGGCATTTTCCCGCCAAAAATCACATTGCGATAAAGCAGTCCGCAGAGGATGCCGAGCAGAATATAGTTGAGGTGAAATGCATCGGTAAGTGGCTTTTCCATGCCGAATACCTTGGTGTGGGCCATCCATGGTTCGACCCACAGTCGTATCACGACCATGGTGACGATTATCAAGGAAAGGCCGGGAAGTGCGCTGGGAAGCTGACGAAAAAATCCATGCGATTCGTTATGCATAATTACTCCTTGCAGGTATGAGTGAAGGTGCTTGACTCTAACGTTTCAGGGTAAAAATACTTCTGTGAGGCTTTGATTCTCATACAGATTGAATCTTGCTTCTGCGCGTATCTTCATCGGATCCGATTCGAGATCGGACGATTGCTGGTTCATTCATGCCGCCCCCTTCGACAAAAATATCCACGCAAAGAGAAGGATATGCCTATTTGGCTGGATAGGATATATGCCAAATATATACACCGTGAATTATCACTTAAACCGAGCATGGGTATCTTGAAGAGACATTATCACCGGATGCTTGGGAACGATGCTTTCAACCAAAGATTTATGTAATAAAAAAGCCCTTGCCATACTTATGCAAGGGCTTTCTTCCATTCATCATCCAGGTATCGCCTGATTCTGGCTCGACGACTCTCGGCACGAGAGGGGCGAACTTCAACCCCTCTGGTGCTGGCCGCGCCGCTTACCGGCTTACCAGTTCCTTCAACACATACGGCAGGATACCGCCCGCGCGGTAGTAGTCCACTTCGATCGGTGTGTCTATACGGAGGAGTAGTGCGACACTTTGCGAGCTGCCGTCCTTGCGTGTGATGGTCAGTGTCACGTCCTGTTGGGGTTTCATGTTGTCGCTGATGCCGACCAGGTCGAACGTTTCCTCGCCGGTCAGGTTCAGGCTGGTTGCGCTGTCGCTGCCCTTGAACTGCAATGGCAATACGCCCATGCCCACCAGGTTGCTGCGGTGTATGCGCTCGTAGCTCTTGGCGATGACTGCCTTCACACCCAGCAACTGTGTTCCTTTCGCAGCCCAGTCGCGCGAAGAACCAGTGCCATATTCCTCTCCGGCGAAGATCACCGTCGGCGTGCCGTCATGGACGTGTTTCATTGCGGCGTCGTAGATCGCCATCTGTTCGCCCTTGTAAAGGGTATAACCACCTTCGACGCGGCTGCCATCGGCATTCGGCGGCAGCATCAGGTTCTTGATACGCACGTTGGCGAACGTGCCGCGCATCATCACTTCGTGGTTGCCGCGACGAGAACCGTAGCTGTTGAAGTCCTTCACAGCCACATGATGTTCTTGCAAATACTTGCCTGCGGGTGTGGTGGGCTTGAAGCTGCCGGCCGGGCTGATGTGGTCGGTGGTTACCGAATCGCCCATGAGTGCCAGTGCCTTCGCGCCCCTGATGTCGCCGACCTTGGGCACGGCGGCATCGAAGAACGGCGGACGCGCGATGTAGGTGGAGTCATCCCACTGATAGCGTTCGCCTGTGGGCGCCTTGATCGCGTTCCACAACGGCAGGTCCTTGGTCAGGTCGGAATACAGCTTGCGATAGACAGCCGGGTCGGCGGCGAACTTCATCACGGTCTGTATCTCGGCGCTGTTTGGCCAGATGTCTTTCAGGAATACCGGTTGGCCGTCCTTGCCCGTGCCCAGCGGCTCGGTATCGAGGTTGATGTTCATCTTTCCGGCGATGGCGTAAGCGACCACCAGTGGAGGAGAAGCCAGGAAATTGGCTTTCAGGTTCGGGTGGATGCGCGCCTCGAAGTTGCGGTTGCCGGAGAGTACTGCCGCGCAGATCAGGCCGTTGTCGGTGATGGTCTTGTCGATGTCTTCGCGCAAGGGGCCGGCATTGCCGATACAGGTCGTGCAGCCATAAGCGGCCACGCTGAAGCCCAGTTGTTCCAGGGAT
>DAIDAJ010000012.1 GCA_027310665.1 Sideroxydans sp.
TCAGCGCACGTGCAGCGGCGAGGTCATAGCGGATCTTGAAAGCGGGCTTGCCGAACCAGGGACTGGTGACATCCATCTGTCCGACGGCAGGCGTTGCCAGGCCATTCATCAATTTGACGACAGCGTCGCGGTCGATGGCCAGATTGGCTGCCTTCCTCACGCGGATATCAGTCCAGGGCGAGCCGGGCAGCGTGGAGAAGTGATAGGGCCACACGTGCGGGGTCACGTTCTGCACCAGCTTGAAGCCTGCGCTCTTGAGTTGCGGCACGACATCGGGCGGCGGGGTCTCGATGAGATCCACCTGGCCGTTCAGCAAGGCATTGACCCGGGTCATCGCGTCCGGAATCGGCACCAGCACGATGCGGTCGGTCTTGGCCAGGCGCTTCTTGTCCCAGTAGTCGTTGTTCTTCACCAGGTCGGCCCGTTCCCTGGGCACCAGCTTGTCCAGCTTGAATGGACCGGTGCCGGACGGGTGCATGGCCACCTGGCTCCAGTCCTTGCCCATCTTCTCCCATTGCGCCGGGCTGGAGATCAGGAACCAGGGCAGCTGGTACGGGAACAAGGCATCCACTTCCTTGGTGGTGATCTCCACGGCGTAGTCGTTCACCTTGCGATAGGAAGCGATGGAAGGGATGCGGGGACGCACCTGCGCGCTTTGCTTGGCGTCGAACTGGGGCGATTTGTCGGCCAGTACCTTGTCCAGGTTCCAGATCACCGCATCGGCATTGAATTCCGAACCGTCATGGAATTTCACCCCCTTGCGCAGGGTGAACAGCCACTTCTTGTTGTCCTTGGGGTCCACCTTCCAGCCGGTGGCGAGACCGGGGACCAGTTTGCCCGGACGGTCGCTGATATTGGCCTCCCAGGCGATCAGCGGATCGTAGAGGGTATGGCCGGTGAATTGATAGGCGCCGGCGCCGCGATCCGGCTGGCCGGTGGTGAGGGGGATATCCGCCATCGAGATTCCGTAGCGGGCGACAGTTTCTGCATGCAGGCTGCCGTTGAGGGAAAAAGCCAGCGGCAATACTGCCAGCCATTTGGCCAAGTGCTTGCTGATAGGTTTCATGAATATCTCCAGAGTGATGGGAACGCACTTCGAGAGATTGCATGTAACGTGCCAGCGATCCGGTTCGTGAAATTGTATTTTGTAAGCGCTTGTTAATCAGGAACGAACCGGTGAGATGTTTATCAGCGCGCGCTTCAACTTAAGGTCATACAGAAGGGCGGCCTGAAAATCTTGCATGCAAACGCCCTGTTTTCGGGCGTCAACACACGACATTGTGTCCAAGATGGGGCGCTGCAAATCAGCTGTTCCGGTTTCTGCGTACCTGCCGGAATGATGGAACGCCTGTTCCGACGCTAGCGGTCAGGGCGGTAATCGTCAGCCGCATACAATTGCCATCCGCCATTCCCGTCAAGTTCCAGTACCTGCGAGTGGTACTTCAGGATGGAGAGGCGGTGGCCTACGCTGACCAGCGTTGTCGAGCTACCCGCCAATTCTCGATAGAGCCTTTCCTCGTTGACGCTATCGAGCGCGCTGGTCGCCTCATCGAGGATGGCGTAGCGCGGCGCGGCGAGCAGCACCCGCGCAAAGGCGATGCGCTGTTGCTCGCCCACTGACAGTACTTTTGCCCAGTCCAGTTCGGCATCAAGACCGCCAAGCCGGGCGGCGATATCCGGAAGGTTCACCCGTTCCAGCAAGTGCAGGAGTTCCTCGTCGGTCACCGCGCTGTCCTGTTGCGGATACAGGAGTTGGCTGCGCAGGCTGCCCAGCAACATGTAGGGACGTTGCGGCAGAAACAGCATCTCTCCGGCGTCCGGCCGGATGACGCGTCCGCTTCCGCAACACCACAGACCGGCCATCGCACGCAGCAACGAACTCTTTCCGCAACCGCTGTCGCCCACGATCATCAGTCCTTGCCCCGGATCGACCGTCAGCGAGAGTTCCCTGATCAGGGTCCGCTCGAATGCAGGTGTCTGCAATGTGAGGTTTTCGATCACCAGCCGGGAATCCTGTGCAAAATGAATATCATCGCCGGGCTTGGGGGAGCCTGCGGAATTGCCGGCGAGGAATCTGGCGAAGCTGTCGAGGCGATCTATTCCCGCGGCAAAACGGCTCAAGCTTTCAAAGTTGTCGACGATGACCGTCAGCGCGCTCAATATCGCCGCAAATGCGCCAGCTGCCTGGATCGCCCGCCCGACTTCCAGTTCCCCGGAAAGCACGCGCCCCGCGATGATCGCGCTGGGCAAGATGATGGTCATGAAACTGTAGCCGTACTGGAACAGGTTCAGCTTCAGTTGGGCGCGGATGAGTCTGCCGTAATTGCTGAAGACCTCATTAAAATTCCGTGCGGCCTGCAGGGACTCCTGCGCTTCGCCACGGTAGAAGGCGATCGCTTCGGCATTCTCGCGTATGCGCACCAGGCTGAAACGAAAGTTGGCTTCACGCTTGAGCTGGAAGAAGTTGAGTCCGATCAGAATCTTGCCATACACCAGCAGCGTGACCCCCGTGCCGACGACCGCATATATGACCAGGAAGTACACCAGCTCCCTGGAGATCGACCAGAGTACGCCGCTGAAAGCCGCGAGGTCCAGAATCGCGCCGATCAGAACCAGCAGGAAATAGAGGGACCTCTGCGAAAATGTATTGATGTCTTCGGCGATGCGCTGATCGGGATTGTCGATCTCGGCGCTGGCATTCAGTTTGTAGTAAGCCCGGTTGCTGAAGTATTGGCCCAGGAACTCCCGCGTCAGCCAGCGCCGCCAGTTGACGCCGAGCCTGTCCCGCACATAGTAGTAAAACGCGTAGATGGGGACCGCAGCGATCAGGATGGCAAGGCATTCCCTGATGGCAGTCCAGAACCGTTCCGTATCTTTTGCGGCCAGCGCCGAGGTGAATTCCCCGGTCAGCTGGTTGAACAGCACGGCGAATCCGGTCTGCCCCAGCAACAACAGTACCAGCAGGACGAGCATTCCCCTGGCTTGCCATTTCTCGTCCCGTAACCAGTAGGGGGCAGCCAGAGCGCCGAATCGCCGCCACAGGTGATGGTCAAATTGAATCATGAGCTGTGTGGCCCGCTTGGTTGCGCTTGTCCCTTCCGGGGCGGCCCGTCGTCCGGCAATCGGGCAGTGCCGGTGCTGGCACGCATATTGTGAATCACCGCGATACGCGGATCGACCATGGTCAGGTTTGAGTTCGGCAATTGTCTATGGGGAGGGAAATGACAGTTAAATTGGAAACCCGGGGGTGCATGGATTTGGGTGGGTGATCCTTCGTCTGATTGTCCTTTTGCCGCGGGTTGTCATTTGCAGCAGCAATGTCATCCGAATCCGGAATTCCTGTTGCCTAGAACGGAAGGTCTTTTATCAGGAGTTTTATCAATGCGTTGGCGCTGTCCTCCAGCTGCGATTCGGAATGTTTCTTGCAATACGCATCGGTCCAATCCACGATCGATATCTTGTCCGAGTTCTTGATGAAGTCCCGACCGAGCATATCCCCATACTGGGCATTTGCGCCCGATAGATAGCCGTTGAGCCAGATCGTGTAAGCCTGTGCATCGGCGGGTTTGTTTTGTCTGTCTTGCCACTGTTTGCAGGAAATCGATCCTAGGACGGTATTTGCGCCTGCATTGCCCGGCATCGAGCTGAATGCCAGGATCGCCATCAGTATGTAAAAAGAGTTTTTCATGGACTTTCTCCGTTTTGTTTGCAGACACGTCATTCAACGGCGCGGCGGGCGCAGTGCGATGACGACGACTGCAACCAGTACGGCAAGAATGATCAATTCGATAAACATGTAATTCCCCGGTAACAAGCAGCAAGGACGGTCAGGTTCCGGGGCTATGCTAGCACGAATGCCTTATGTGGACTGATCGCTCGCGGCGGTTGCGGTCGGTTTAACATTTCTATAATATTGGAAATGTAGAATCGTGGAAGAGGTAAGGATGAAGATCGGATTGGCAGTAGAAGCGTTGGCGGCATTGGCACAGGAGTCGCGTTTGTCGATCTTCCGTTTGCTCGTGCAGGCGGGGAAAGAGGGTGTGGCGGCCGGAGCTTTGGGAGAAAAACTGGGCATTCCGCCGGCGACGCTCTCGTTTCACCTGAAGACGTTGACGCATGCCCGGCTGATCAAGTCCCGTACCGAAGGGCGCTTTGTGATCTACAGCGCCAACTTCTCCGAGATGGACAAGCTGATCGCCTACCTCACCGAACATTGCTGCGCAGGCGACGCGACGCAGTGCGCCCCGATCAATAAATGTTGAAACATGAAAAAGGAAGAAGACATGAGTGAAAAGCAATACAACGTGCTGGTGCTGTGCACCGGGAATTCGGCACGCAGCATCTTGGGCGAAGTGCTGTTCAACAATCTGGGCAAAGGCAGGTTCAAGGCCTACAGCGCGGGCAGCAAGCCTGCCGGGCAAGTTAATCCGGGCGCATTGGAGCTCCTGCAGCAGCAGGGCTACAGCACCGAGGGGCTGCGCAGCAAAAGCTGGGACGAGTTCGCCGCGCCCGGCGCGCCGGAGTTCGATTTCATCTTCACCGTGTGCGACAACGCCGCGGGCGAGGCCTGCCCGGTATGGCTGGGGCATCCGGCGACGGCACACTGGGGCATTCCCGACCCGGCGCATGTCGAGGGCGATGACGCCAGGCGCACGGCGTTCAGGAAGGCATACGAGCAATTGGCGCGCCGCATCCAGTTGTTCATGAGTTTGCCGATCGACAAACTGGACAAGCTGGTGCTGAAAGAAAAACTCGCCGAGATCGGGCGCATCAAGGATTGATACCATGAGCATCTTCGAACGCTACCTGACTCTTTGGGTCTTCCTGTGCATCATCGTTGGCGTGATTCTGGGCCAGACGATTCCCGCGCCGTTTCACTGGCTGGGCGGCCTGGAGGTTGCGAAGGTCAACCTGCCGGTCGGCCTGCTGATCTGGGTGATGATCATTCCCATGCTGCTGCGCATCGACTTCGGCGCGTTGCACGAGGTGCGCAAACACTGGCGCGGCATCGGCGTCACGCTGTTCATCAACTGGGCGGTCAAGCCGTTCTCGATGGCACTGCTGGGCTGGCTGTTCATCCGCCATCTGTTCGCGCCGTATCTGCCCGCGGAACAGCTCGACAGCTACATCGCCGGACTGGTGTTGCTTGCCGCCGCGCCCTGCACCGCGATGGTGTTCGTGTGGAGCCGTCTGGTGAACGGCGAGCCGTTGTTCACGCTGAGCCAGGTCGCGCTCAACGACACCATCATGGTGTTCGCCTTCGCCCCACTGGTGGCACTGTTGCTGGGCTTGTCAGCCATCGTGGTGCCGTGGGATACGCTGCTGGTGTCGGTCGTGCTCTACATCGTGCTGCCGGTGTTGCTGGCGCAGGTATGGCGCAAGCTGCTGCTGGCGCGCGGCGAGGCGGCCTTGCAACGCACGCTGGATGCGCTCGGCCCCGTGTCAATATCCGCCTTGCTGCTGACGCTGGTGCTGCTGTTTGCTTTCCAGGGCAAGGCCATCGTCGAGCAGCCGCTTGTCATCCTGATGCTCGCCGTGCCCATCACCATCCAGGTGTACTTTACTTCCGGCTTTGCATACTGGCTCAACCGGCATTTCGGCGAGGAACACTGCGTGGCCGGCCCGTCAGCCCTGATCGGCGCGTCCAATTTCTTCGAACTGGCCGTGGCGGCGGCGATCAGCCTGTTCGGTTTTGAATCGGGTGCGGCGCTCGCCACGGTGGTTGGCGTATTGATCGAAGTACCGGTGATGTTGAGTGTGGTGTATTTGGTAAAGCGCAGCCAGGGGTGGTACGAAAAGGCCTGATGTGGTCGCGGCAAGGGTAATCGCTTTGTGAGCGACCGTTCATCAGCCATGGCGGCCGTTTCAATTGCCTGAATCTTCGTCTGCTGTTGTATTCATTGCGGAAGTTCTAATCTCTTCGGGCGTGTCAGAAGAGATAAATCTGGGCGATGGGAAATGGCTGTTTTGCGGACCTAATCTTCTGCTTGCTTAATTTCCATCATGGGCATCATGGTAATTGGCAAATTCATACGCAATAGCGTGGAATGACAAAATTCACGCCAATATGGCCAGCAATGCAGCAATGCATTACTTGATGCCCACTGCTTTAGCATTTTCTCTGACGGGTTTTCAGGTGTTCCAATTAAGTAATCAACAGTGAATTGTGCGGTTATTTCAGCGACTAATGATTTGTTCGCCATGTCCTCTGTCATATTTTTGTCTAAGGGAGCATTTAGATAGCGAAAGTGAAAGTTTGTGGTGAATCTGCAAGACCTGATTGGTTGTGAATTCTCAATGTTTTCGATGGCCTCTTGAATTTTGACGTTACTACTCGAAGCCTTAAATTGGCCGAAAAGCTGCTGTCCCGGAAGGATAGGATCAAAATCATTGGCTAACCACTGTTTACCTTCACGCAAATATATTGCCCGAAGTGAAAATGGGTGCACTATTTCTTTTGTTTTACTTTTACTCATGCACGCAACTCAACACTTTCCTGCGGCACTCCAAGTGACTGCCACTCATCATTTGGCGTTAATGGTTGTATAGAAGTTACTGCCGCCACAACACTAAGATGGTTGACGGCCTTCCATTCGCCACCGCTATTTAAAAAATATGTATGTTCAGAAAGGCTGCTTTCCAAATCAGCTTCACGAGATTCGACTTTGAGCTGTTCGGGATTCATATTGGCGATGCCAACTATTCCACGGCTAAAGGGTTCAAATGCAATACTAAGATTGACGTCAAAGGCTTTAGAAAACTTGTGCAAAGTCGTCATGGTAAGCGAGTTGAAGTTTGCACTTTCAATTTTAGAAATAGTCTCCTGAGCAATTCCTGTTTCGGCGGCTAATTTCTCTTGTGACCAACCACGTTGTTTACGCAAAGCATAAATCTGTGCCGCCAGACGGCTAACAGCGTGGCTTTCCATATAACTGTGCGCGTATTCTTTATCTGAAAATTCTAATTTCAGACGATTAAAGAACTCTTTCATGATTAGTTCTCCTATTTGCTGGGTCATTGATAACTTCGGCTTTTAATTTTGCCGCAGCAGTTGGCGCCATCTTTGGCTCCCATTTGCTTCCAATTTCTTTTGCTCCCATCAGTAAAGTGTATTCCAACTGATTATTTACGGGCCCTCTACAAAGTAAAGGACGCAATTTAACTGGCCCTTGAATACGCAGCTTTAGGATGCCCGCCACACCTGAATCGGTAAGTGTATGAGGGGATAGCGTCTCACCGTAAAGCATAAGCAAATCTATTTTTTCATTAAGTTTTCCAAGTGGCACTTTTTGCTGCCGTGATGCCCATTCTCGGAACTCATTTTTACCACTCTGATTTACATAATCATAGATTTGGAAAGGCATAATATAACAATTTTATTATAAATTATAGCAATTGATAAAATCGGCACAAACACTGCAATACTTAGCCTCCGCCAACGAGTCCCCATCCAAGTAACACGGTGGGCTCTAAGTACATCAACTCGGAATCTAACACCAAAATTTCTTTACTGCGAGAACGGAAAAAGCTTTGACCACGGAGCCGTTCTGGTGTAGCGCGCTGGTGCGCCCGAAGAGATTAGACCTTCCGCAATGGATACAACAGCAGACGAAGATTCAGGCAACTGAAACGGCCGCAATGGCTGAAAAATCGAACATCCAGAAAAACACAGCCATGCAATGAGTGGCACCAAGCCAGTGTGTAAAGCTAACTTTCTTCAGCGAGGCTGCGCATCACTTGATGCCAGCCTGCCTCGGCATCGCTTCCGGCCTTTTCGAATGCCGCCTGCAGTTGTTTCATCTGGGTACCGGTGAGCTGAGCTTCCAGCTTGCTCCCGTTGGAGGTGAGCGACAGCTGCCGTACGCGGCGGTCATGCTCGGCGGTGTCCATCGCGATCAAATTCATCTCGATCAACTGGCGCAGGGGCGCATTGAGCGCCTGTTTGCTGACGTCGAGCAGGGCGAGCAGCGTGTTGACCGAGATCTGCGGGTTGCGCCCGACGAAGTAGAGGATGCGGTGATGCACGCGCCCCAGGCCACGCTGGTCGAGTATGCGGTCGGGCGGGTTGGTGAAGGCACGGTAAGCGAAATAGAACTGCTCGATCGCAAGGCGCAGGGCGTCTTCGCGCGGCATGGCGGAGAGGGTATCGGTGCTGGGAAATTGGTCAACCATGTTGACATGATAGACGAGTGCTCGTTAGACTGTCCATAGGTCAAGTTTATTGACATTAATGGATAGCTTGTCATGAATGCTACGTTTTTTCAGGGGGAACCCCGGTTTTCATCCCGCACGCGGGATCTGCATGCCTCGCCTATCCGCGAGATTCTGTCGGTGGTGGATCGTCCCGGCATGATCTCGTTCGCAGGCGGACTGCCTGCCATGGAGAGCTTCCCCCGATTCGATCTGGATGCGATGCCGCAGTCGATGTTGCAATACGGCCCCAGCGAAGGCGAATGGGAGTTGCGCCAGCGCGTCGCGGATGATCTGAATGCGCGGGGTTTGCGTTGCAGTGCCGAGCAGGTGCTGATCCTGTCGGGTTCGCAGCAGGGAATCGACCTGGTCGCA
>DAIDAJ010000015.1 GCA_027310665.1 Sideroxydans sp.
GAACTCAAAGATTGCAACTGTACAAAAACGTGCCTGTGGATTCAGGAACCGTGACCATTTCAAGATCGCAATCTATTTCCACTGTGGCGGGCTTGATCTGTATCCGGCTCAGGTCACCCACGGGAAAGTCCGATGAACCAATTAATGTAAGTCTTATGATCATTGGTCAGCGTTTGATCCGGCCATGTGAAGTCTGAAGTCGTAGGCTCCGTCATTGTGCGATCTGGCGGGCAGGCAAGTTCAAACATAATCTGATCGGATCAAGTGATTACTTGGATGAGAGCTTGAAAACCCAAACTGAACCACCTTGTTCCAGGAAGTTAACTTTCTTGGCAACTTCCCCCCCCCACAACGGTACTGCACCGCCCCAACCGGACACTACGGCAACATACTGGGTATCGCCATCCTTCCATGTCACCGGAGGAGCAACAATGCCGGAACCGGTCTGGAACTTCCAGAGTTCCTTACCTGTTTTTGCGTCCAGCGCTTTCAGGTAACCTTCAGGCGTTCCGTAAAATACAAGGCCGCCAGCAGTCGTCATTACCCCACCCCAGAGCGGCGCGTTGTTTTTAACTTCCCAGACAATCTTGCCTGTCTTGGGATTGACTGCGCGTAACGCACCGATGTAGTCATCGAAGATCGGATGGATGGTAAAGCCGGCACCCAGGAAAGCTCCGCCTTTCTTGTAGGTAATCGGCTCATTCCAAATGTCCATGCCCCACTCGTTAGCCGGAACATAGAACAGCTTGGTTTGCGGACTGTAGGCCATCGGCATCTGATTCTTGGCACCGAGGAAAGCAGGAGCTGCAAATACGGTCTCTCCCTTTTCGCCTTCTTTACCTTTGGTCGGATCTCCCGGGCGTCCGTTCTCATTGAAAATAGGACGGCCGGTTTTCAGATCGATGCCGGAAGCCCAGGTAATTTTCTTGACGAATGGGAAGGCGTTTTCCAATTTGCCATTGGTGGCGTCAATCACATAAAAGAAGCCGTTGCGGTCAGCTTTTGCGCCATACCGTTTGCCGTCCATGTCGAAGGTGACAAACTCATTGACTCCGTCGTAATCCCAACCATCGTGCGGTGTAGTCTGATAACTCCATTTGATTTGTCCCGAGTCCAGATCCAGAGCGACAGTGGACGAGGAATACAGATTGTCGCCAGGCCGCAACCAGCTGTTCCAAGGTGCGGGGTTACCTGTTCCAAAGTAGGCCAGACCTGTCGAATTATCGTAAGTCCCGCCCAGCCAGGTTGAGCTGCCGCCGGTTTTCCATGTGTCCCCCGGCCAGGTTTTATTGGTGGTTCCGGTAATGCCGTTTTCTATCGCCTTGCCGTCCTTATCGTATTTGTAACCCATTTGTCCTTCAATCATCGGCCGCGTCCAGATTAGCTGGCCGGTCCGCGGATTACGAGCTTCAACACGTCCTACAACACCAAACTCACCTCCGGATACTCCGGTTAACAATAATCCTTTGGCAATAAGTGGCGCGGCAGAAATGGAGTAGCCTGCAGCGTAATCGTCAACTTTTTCTTTCCAGACAATTTTGCCGGTGTCCTGATTCAGTGCAACCAGTTGCGCGTCGAGTGTGCCAAAAATTACCAGGTTGTCGTACAGGGCTGCGCCCCGGTTAACAACGTCACAGCAAGGCATGATTCCTTCGGGCAAACGATGTTCGTATTTCCATAACTTCGTGCCAGTCTTCATATCGATTGCATAGATGCGGGAATATGAAGCAGTGACAAACATTTTTCCGTTATAGATTAGCGGTTGTGACTCTTGCCCGCGTTGCTTTTCACCTCCGAACGAAAAGGACCAAGCCGGCGTAAGCTTGCTGACGGTTTTTGTATTAATTTGCGTCAATGGCGAGAAACGTTGTGCTTCCGTTCCCATTCCCCACGACAACACGTCGTTAGTCGTTTTGGCATCGTTCTCAATCATCGCATCGGTTACGCCTGCTGCATGAGCTGAAAAAGAACTGCTTACCAAAATACTAAACAGTGCCCCTATAAGCTTTTTATTCATAATTAACCTCCCTGTTTTAGTCGGAAATGTCACTAGATTTATTGCACCTGCGCGAAACTTGAAGGCAAATTGCATGCCATCCATTTAAGACATTTGGTCTTCTACATATTTGGAGTGATCACTACAAACGTAAGTCTCTAAAAAAATGGATTTTCATTATGGATATGAGCCTTCAGCGATATTTATATCGTTGGATTTAAATTATGGCTGCCAGAAATATCGATACGAATAGAGTTTTGGTGCAGTCGTCGATTGTCACAATATGGATCGACCGTTCCATTACGAGACATAACGTGAACAATTATTTATCTGAAAGCCGTGTTGCGAAATGCAACGGGTCCGCAGTATAGGCTGTGCAACGAATTGGCATAGATTATGCGTATCTGTGCTGACAACATTAAGGCAGAAGAAATAGTTGGTCTCAAGTAAGGGCGTGCGCATGAAAAAACAGACACACCTTTTCGATTCAATATTGCGTAACGGAAGTTTGCGGCGGTCGTTTTTTGTACTGCTTTGGTCGTTCTTGGGGTGTCTATTGTGTTCATTGAATACATCCGCCACCTTGGCTGGTGTAATGACACACGAAGAATTGGTAAAGCGCTACCCGACCCCATATATCGTGGGCGAAAAGGATATCAACACACCGGTATGGCCAATCTATCAACAGAACGCCACTGAAAATAGATTGGTAGGTTATGTCTTTGAATCGATTGATCTGGCACCCATTCCGGGTTTTGCCGGCGTACCGTTCAATCTTTTGATCATGCTCGACCCGCAGGGCGGTTTCCTGGATGTAAAAGTTCTTTCGCAACATGAACCGGTCTTTGTCGATGGTCTAGGTGAAGGCCCGCTTGTTTCTTTCATCAATCAATATAAAGGTCTATCGCTCAAACAAAACATGAGGATATTGACCGGTTCCAATAGTGCAAAGAACCTGTCTGATGAATCAGCCCAGTTGGACGGCATCACGAAGGCGACCGCTTCCGTACACATTATTAACCAAACTATCCTTTCTTCGGCACTCAGGGTGGCGCGCAAGAAGCTTGGCTTTGCCGAAGGCCGCGATCCGGAGTTGATGGGACGGGTCAAGCCGGATGTTTTGGAATCGCACAGCATTAGCGATCTGGTCAATTCCGGTTTGATTGAGCATGTCATATGGAGCAATGCCGAAATCGAAAAGAAATTTATCGGAACCAAAGGTAGTGGACTGGATGCAGATGCGGTCGCACATCCCAAAGACACTTTCATAGATCTGTATATGGCCTATGTTTCGGTCCCGAGTATCGGTCGTAATTTGTTGAGAGACGCGGCATGGAAGAAACTGCAAAACAGGCTTGAACCCGGAGATCAAGCCATTCTGATCATGTCGAAAGGGCGCTACAGCATTATCGCCGAGGACTTTGTTCGTGGAGGAACGTCTGATCGAATTATCATGAAACAGGATAATTTACCGATTGAAATGCGGGATTTGAATCTGGATCTTGATGTGAAGACAAGTCCTGGAATGGATATGGGGACCGTCACCGTTTTCAAAATCAACAGCCAGGCAGGACTGGATCCGTCCAGGCCACTCGATTTTGTGCTACCGGTGACACGCTACAAAGGGATTATCTTCCCGGAGAAAATCAATCAGGACTTTACCTTCAGTTTTATGCTGCCTGCACGTTTCTATACCGCACCGGAAAGCGACAATAAATCCTGGGTTGGTATTTGGCACGACAAGCGGGGAGAAGTTATTGTTCTTATAGTGGGCTTGGCGATCTTGACACTCGCACTCGTGTTTCAAAAAATACTGGTTGCGCAAGAGCGCCGTTTCAAAGCGTTTAGAAATTGTTATCTCCTGTTTACGTTGTTCTTCATTGGCTGGTATGCGCAGGGCCAACTGTCCATCGTTAACCTTACCGGCCTTTTGCAGGCACTGGTGGCAGTCCGCAGCCTTGGTTACTTTCTTTACGACCCGGTCACGATGATTCTGTTGATCTTTGTTTGCATCTCACTGGTGGTATGGGGCCGCGGAACCTTTTGCGGCTGGTTATGCCCTTTTGGCGCGCTGCAGGAATTTACAGCCAAAATCGGCAAGATGATTAAGTTCCCGCAAATCCGGCTCAAACCAACAACAGATACCCGGCTGAAATGGCTTAAATATATGGTACTTGCGGTAATTCTGGTCAGCGCAATGTTTTCGTCGCGTATCACCGATATGGTCGTTGAGATCGAACCGTTCAAGACTGCAATTACGCTCAATTTCATGCGTTCATGGCCTTTTGTAGTGTATGCATTTGGTTTGCTCGTCGCCAACATGTTTGTATACAAATTTTTCTGCCGTTTTTTATGTCCTTTCGGTGCCGGACTTGCAGTGCTGGGGCGTTTCCGAGTGCTGGACTGGATACCGCGCCGGAAAGAGTGCGGAAAGCCATGCCAAATTTGCCGTCACCAATGCACCTATCAGGCAATTTCGAAGGGCGGGAAGATTCAATACGACGAATGTTTTCAGTGCATGGATTGCGTAGTCGTATATGCAAGCGATGAAAAATGTGCGCCGCGCATGCTGGAGAAAAGGCGCGCACGCATCGTCCCAATTGTGGATACGCACACGTCATAAGGGATGCGACGCAAAATGTCTTGTGGAGAGGTGCGCAAATTTAAAGCCTTATCCTATTGGTGGTGATTGAGGTCCACCGAGTAGCGCACACAAATACATCCGCTGAAACCATTTCATCTTGCCGTTGAACACTCCATTTCAAGCGGAAAGACATGAGTGCGTAGACAAGCAAACATTTGCGAGCCGGCTTGGCATGATGATTGCTGCATTAACATGCATAGGGCCCATGGTTGCAAGTCGATTAATTCAAAAGGAGCTCGACTGCGCAGGGTCTACGGCAAGCACGAACGTGACGAGCTGCAGCACGCAATGCGCGTCCATCCTCTTGAGCAACGTGACGGAAATGCGGGCCTGTTGCAATACATATTCCCGGTATCTATTGCACGTTGAATACTAGGAAACCTATGACAGAAAAATTGTTTACACGAGTCGTTGCGACCGAAAGTGCATTGGAACTACTGGAATCGCTGCAGGAAAAGTACGGCCCTCTGCTGTTTTTTCAACCGGGCGGTACTAACGACTGCAGCATTCTGATGTGTTATGCGTTGGGTGAGTTCTGTGCCGGCAGTGACGAGGTCTATCTGGATAACCTCGATGGCATGCCCTTTTATGTTGAGCATGAAAAGTTCGAACTCTGGAAGCGTTCTCAACTGACCGTCGATGTGGTCAATGGTGTCGGTGCAATCGACTCGCTTGATAATGGTACCGGAAAGCACTTCTTGACGCGCTCGCGCTTGCTGTCAGATGAGGAGAGCAAATTGCTGGAGTAATCGGATATTGCGGACCCGCATCACGCTGCCGACCGGGGCTGAATTCAAGCCAGACATTGTTGAAATATTGAGTGAGTACCCCGAAAGTAATTGCCGATGATTCGTCTCTTGAAACCATTGCATGCGTCCGGAATGATATTTTTTCGGAGATCATTGCGCGATGTCATTCAGGTGATACTGAGTGGGCTGTTGCTCATGCTTCAAGTACAAACTTGCACTGCCGAAACGGAGACCGATGGCGAGCAGATACTTCCGGACATTATCGTGACAGCCACCATGCCGCTTCCCGGTCTCGGCCTCCCTTTGCGGGATGTTGCCGCCAACCTGCAGACAGTCAAAGGCGAGGAAGTTGAGCAGCAACACACCGGAAATATTACCGAGTACCTGGAGCAAAATATGGGTAGTGTGACGATCAACTCTGCTCAAGGAAATCCCTATCAGCCAGATGTCAGCTTCCGCGGTTTCACTGCTTCGCCGCTGTTGGGAACTCCGCAGGGCCTGTCGGTTTTTCAGGATGGCGTCCGTATCAACGAGCCATTTGGCGATGTCGTCAACTGGGATTTGCTGCCGCAATCAGCAATCGCAAATCTTCAGGTCATTCCAGGTACAAATCCGATATTCGGATTGAATACATTAGGCGGCGCAATTGCGATTACCACCAAAAGCGGGCGGACCAACCCGGGGGGGCAGATAGAGATGTCGGGCGGCTCCTTCGGTCGAAAAGCAATCGAATTGGAGCAGGGCGGTGCGACCGACAATCTGGATTACTTTGTTACTGCCAACGATTCAGCGGATCATGGTTGGGCCGAGCACAATGCAAGCCGGATCAAGCAGATGTTCGGCAAGGTGGGCTATCAGGATGCAGATACGAGCGCAAATATGAGCCTGACCGCAGCGAACAACGATATGCAGGGCACGCAAACCATTCCACGCTCTTTTCTCGACAACCCCGGGCAGGCCTACACCTACCCGGATCAGAACGTTAACCGGGCGGTACTCTGGAGCTTTTCCGGCAGCCATTTTTATAATGATGATGTGCAGTTGACAGCCAATGCATATTCTCGAAACTACAACAACGCAAATTCCAGCAGCAACGTTAACAGTAATTATGGTGTAGGCAATTCAATTGAGGCTACAAATGTATTTTCAACGATAGACCAGAACAGTTACGGAATTGGTTTTCAACTCAGTTATCTGGGGAAACTGGCTGCCATGGAAAATCAGTTTGTGGCCGGAATTTCAGGCGATTTTGCGAATTCTCTCTTCAAAAATTTCAGCCAGAATGCCCAATTTACCGCGGACCGAAATACAGTGGGTATCGACCAATTGATACTCGGGACCGATGCAAAAACTTATAACAGCAACCTCGGTATTTTCATGTCAGATACCTTGTCGCTCAACCGGAAATGGTCGATCACTACATCCGGTCGTTACAATGATGCGCGCGTTACCATTAATGACCAGACCGGTATGCAGCCGCTACTGAATGGCGATCACGTGTTTTCGCGCTTCAATCCTGGGCTGGGCACGACCTACAATCCCAAGCCGGGATTAACCTTCTATACCAACTACAGCGAAGGTATGCGCGCGCCTACCGCCATTGAACTTGCTTGCGCAGACCCAAGCGCACCCTGTTCACTACCCAATGATTTTATTGCCGATCCGGCCTTGAATCCGGTCATTGCCAGAACAGCAGAGTTCGGAACGCGCGGAAAGTTTGGTGACAGGTCGCGATGGAGCGCTTCAATATATCGAACAATTCTGGGCAACGACATCGAGTTTATAAGCAGTAGCGGCGCTACGGCCAGCACGGGGTATTTTCAGAATGTTGGACAGACACGCAGACAAGGTCTGGAAGTCGCGGCCGATACCGTTGTAGGCAAACTTGGCATCGGCATGAGCTATAGCTATATTGATGCAAGCTATCAGACACCCTTTGTCGAGCGAAGCGCGAGCAATTCGAGCGCTAACGCCACGGGTAACATTAACGTGCAGCCGGGCAACAAGATACCGGGTATTCCGCAAAATACCTTCAAGCTGCTTCTTGATTATGCAGCGATGCCGCAGTGGGATATCGGTACCAATATTTTGTACCGCAGCGCAATTTTTGCACGAGGCGATGAAAATAATCAGGACAGAAATGGCGTGATAGCCGGGTACTTGGTGGTCAATATGTTTACGAACTATGCGATCTCCAAGCAAGTGCAACTGTTCGCGCGCGTGGACAATGTGTTTAACAGGCAATATGCAGATTTTGGCATCCTTGGGCAAAATTTTTTCAACGGGCCGGGACACACTTTCGATGCGAGCAACGTTAGTAACGAGCAATTCATTGCTCCAAGCGCACCGCGCGGTGCGTGGATAGGTTTGAGATATTTGTGGATGTGAGAGATTTGCCCTGATGGTAAAAAAAATCAGGCACATGGAAGTGCCAGAGTACTATGAAGTAAAGCCGAGATAGATTCCGGGCAGTCAATTCTGCCGTAACTTTCAAGAGGTATCTAATCATGAATGAAAATCGTTTCAATTCGATCATGGATGTCGTCAGAAACAAAATGGAAATGACCATCCATATCGGCAAGCGGATCGGGGATGGAGTTATTACGGCGGAAAGGAAGAAGTTGAATATGGCTGTTTGGTTTGATTCCGCATCTGTCATCAATTCTTCAGGCCTTGTCGTCGGCAAAGGAATTGCGGTGGATGCATTGTCATGTGGAGGATTTGTCTGATGAGCGCAAAATTTGGCGGTGATACTACTGATGGCAGCGAACGTTACACCTCGCTGGCGATTATCTTGCACTGGGTGTTCGCGCTGCTGGTAATTGGCATGTTGTTTCTAGGCTACTACATGGTGGACTTGCCGAAAGGGACACCCAATCGGGCATTTTATTTCAACCTGCATAAATCATTCGGTGTGCTGGCTGGTGTGCTGATATTGTTGCGTTTGTATTGGCGTTTGACGCACCCGGTACCGCATATATCGACCGGCATACCGCGCTGGACGGACAAGGCCGCCAGGTGGAATCATCGACTGTTGTATCTTTGCATGGTGCTTCAGCCGGCGACCGGATATTTGTCGTCGTCGTTCAATAAGTATGGGGTCAAGTTCTTCGGTCTTGCTCTTCCCAGTTGGGGTTGGGAAGACGCCAAACTCCGCGACTTATTCATGAATTTTCACCATCTAATATCAGTTTTGCTGGTCGCACTAATTGTGATTCATGTGTTGGCAGCATTCAAGCATCTGTTTGTGGATCGAGACAGGGTATTCCAACGAATGCTTCCAGGTGGAGCAAAAGAGAAAAAAGTTGTTTAGTGACTTTTGATGTTTCCCTAGAACGACTGCCCCAACTGCAAATAAGCCTGCGTACCGGCGGGATTGTCCAGGCCGCGCGCGATGCCAAGCCTCAGCGGAAGCGGGAGGCGGTAATACACGATGACCTCGCCGAGCAGTTCGATCCCCACGCCGCGATAATATCTCGACCGCGGGTTGCCGTTGTCCCACACGCTGCCTGCGTCCATGAAGGCCGAAGCCGAAAGGCGATTGATCCCGATGGGTGGGGACATGGTGTGGCGGTCGATATCGGAGAGCGGTACGCGCCATTCGATGCTGGCCATGCTGGTATTCTGGCCGCGCAACGCGGCCTCGCTGCCGATATAGCCGCGCAAGGGCAGGTTGCGCTGGTTGAGTATGGGTGCCTGTGTCAGGTCGTATTCCGTTGCGCCGCCCAGCTGGAATTGCTCGGTAGTGCCCTGAGCGCGGACCTCCGTCCACCTTCCACTGAGCACCGTTTCGCCGACAGGCAGGTATTCGCGCGTGTCGAAGCGGGAGATATATCCGTCGTAAAAGCTGGTGAAAGGACGGTAGCTCTCGTAGAGCAGGGTAGTGAGGTTTCCGCGATTGACGCCGTCGGCATACCAGTTGGTGTTGCGCGTGTCGTAACGCAGGAAGGTCGCGCCGACGCGCTCGTCCTGCGTGCGGGTGATGAGCCCCGGGACCTGCACGTGGTCGGTGGTCTGCATGGCTGCACCGACGCCCAGATAAACGCTCCGCTGTATCCCCATCCAGGGCAGCATCGAGGCCCATTGCGCGCCGGTGGTGCGGTCATACAGCGTGGTGGTCTGGTTGCTGCCGGAGCCGGTGGATTGCCGTGCCCACAGGTTGCGCGAGACATTGAAGAAGTGTTCGCCGAGGTAATTATAGCTGAGACTGCCGACGGCTTCGTGCTGCGAGGTCTCCCACATCACGTCGGCGGTGTAGTTGTGCCAGCCCAGGGCGTCGCTGCCGAAGGTGGACGCGCCGTATGCGCTCAAGCCGCGATCCAGGAGCACGGACGGCAGCCAGGTGCGCGGATACATCGAGTTCACGGCGTGATAGTTGCCGGGTTCGCCCAGTTTGTATGTCGTGGGCGGTGTGTTGCCCTGCAGTAGCGCGGTCTGATTCGATACCGGAATTGCCTGCTGTGCGATCGGTGCGGCCGTCTGTATGCGCCGCAACTCCGTGCCGTTCGCGGCCAGCACGCCCAGCACGACCGAACCATCCTGTGCGATGCCGCTGTGCGAGAGCACCGCTGTGTAGGTGTGGCTCAAGCGCGTCAATCCGGGCGAGCCGGGTGCGCGGTCGCGACGCGGTGCGGCGGAGCCGTCTGGTGCGGGAGCGACCGCATCACACCTCCTCCCGCAATCCGCTGGCTCTGCCAGTAACGTGTCGGAGGTGTATCGCCAGAGATCGTAGATGCCGTCTTTCGCGGCGATGAATTCCAGCGCACTGCCGTCGCGCGCATAGCGTAGTCCGTGCAGCGGTGCGTTGTAGTTGAATAGTACCCGCGGTGCACCGCCCGCGCTGTCGAATTCCAGCACTTGCCATGAGCCCGCCTGTTTGATGCCCAGCGCGATGCGCTTGCCGTCGGGGCTGGCGGCAAGGTCGATGGCTTCCACTTGATCCGGTGTCCGGTAGAGCGTGCGCGATTCGCTCCAGTCGTTCCCGTGTCGTTCCAGAATGACAAGGGTGGAGACGCCGCCGTCCATGCGCAATGCGGCTATCCGATCTCCCAGCCAGACCGCGCGGCGGAAGCGTCCGCAGGTGGTCTGCCGCTGCAATCCGCCCGATGCGCTCCAGGTGTAGAGGTCGTAGTAGTAATTGAAGTTGCGGCAGATTTCGGGTTGCGCGATCAGTGCCGTGCCGTCGGCGCGCGTGTCGATGTAGGCGCCGGGATTCAGCTTGGCGAGCTCGCTCACCTTGCCTTGGGTATCGACGTGCACCAGTGACGGTTGCAGCCTCCCGTTGTCGACTGCTGCCAGCACGCCGTCGGCAGCAGGCGCCAGCGAGGAGATCTCGAATTTCGCCGGCAATATCACATTGCCGTCGGCGCGCGGCGCGGTTTTAAGCGGTACTTCGCGCCGCTTCATCTGTTCCGCAAGGTCGGCGATGAATTCGTCCCATAACTCGTCCATGTGCTTGCCGGTCACCTCGACAGGATTGCTGTACACGCGCGGGACGACGTTGTTGCTGAAGTTGTTGATGTAGTTATAGACCGCTTCCGGTCCGTATTTGCGCGCCAGGAAATCGTAGAAATACACCCCGTACAGGTATTGCTTGGATGTGGGAAGGGCGCGCCCGTCCGAATTGATCTCCGCCAGCGATTTGAAGCCCTGTTCGTGCTCGATGCGCATCCATGCTTCGAATATCGGCCCCCTGAGCCGTCCTTTGCCGAGTTCGGGTGTGCTCTCGTTGTAGGTGGCGATGCCTTCGATGGCCCAGTCCGGTTGCCACAGGTTGGGGAAGAGCAGCGGATTACGCCCGAAGATGTGGCGCAACACGTTCGGGGCGCCGCGTACCTTGTCCAGATGGAAAGTATGCGTCAGTTCGTGGGTGAGGAGCATCTCGAGCCAGACACTGTTGTCCAGCAGTTCGCCGTCGTTGGGCGGGGTGAGGAAGATCGCGCTTTCGTTGAACGGCAGCGGGGTGGAGTAACCGTTCGGGATGTCGAATTCATCGAGCAGGATGATCTCAATCCTGCTGCCCGGTTCCCATTGCAGCCCCCGGCTCATGCGGGAATAGACGCGCTCGGCGATGTCTGCCACGCGCTCTGCCTGCGCGCGCCGGGGCATGGCGTAATTGATGCGGAAATGCGTGGTGTCCGCGCTTTGCCAGTTGCGTTCGGGATCCGGACCGAGCGCCGGGCCGATCGCCGCATGTGCGGGCGAAAGGACCGCGAGGACAAAGAGCGCGGACAGGATACGAAACATGGTGTGCATTGCCCCGAAAATAAAAAAGCGCACGGCATGCCGTGCGCTTTCATTATCCGACAAACCGCTCAGTTTGGCGTGTGAGTTTCCACCTGTTGCAGCGGTTCGTTGTTCTCGATGGTGTATATCTCACGCTGGCGCTGGCGACGACGCGGGGCATGTTCGCGGCTTTCCTGTACCGGAGCGATGACGGCTGCCTTGTTCGGATCGGTTTCGATCAGGGTCAGGCCGCTGCTGCCCAGGTCGACTGGAGGCATGGCTTGGGCGGCGGTAGCAACGGATTTCGCGGCCTGCACTTGTGGCGCAGGTTGTGGGGCCGCTTCCATCGTCGGCGCTTGAGAAGATTGTGACGGATAGGACACAACTTCTGTCGGCACGGCCTTCTTCATCGATTCCTTCATTGAATCAGGATATGCGATGTACTCGGTCGGCTTCGGGCGCTGAACGGGAGCAGGTGCCGCGGCGGCAGCAACTTCGCTGACGGCAGGCATGGTGACTTGTTCGTTCGTCTGAACTGCAACGCCCTCGCCGGACGGGGTCGCCACTTGCTGTTCACGACGCTCGCGTTCGCGACGACCACCGCGGCGGCCGCGCTTGCGGCCTTCACGGTTTCCGCTTCCCTCTTCGCCTTGTTCGCCGGCCACAACGGGCTTGGGCGTTTCCAGTACCGGTTTGTCGATATTGGCGGGACGCGGCTGGCGTGGCTGTTGCGGTTGGCGTTCGCCGCGATTTTCCTGCTGCTCTTTCGGCTCCCTGCTATCCGTGCGCGGCGCGTCTTCACGCTCGCGGCGTTGCTTGTTGCCGCCTTCGTTGCGATCTCGACGCGGCTTGTTGCCGCTGCCTTCACCGCGTTCGCTGCGCTCATTGCGTTCACCACGCTCGCCACGCTCACCGCGCTCGCGACGCGGATTCTGGCGACCGGACTTGGCCGGCGCAGCCGGTTTGACGGGTTCGCTTTCGCCGCCCAGCGACTTGAACCAGCCGACCAGGCTGCCGAACAGGGAGGTCTTCTTCTCTTCCGCTTTGACAGCATGTTTTGGGGCGGGCTGTGCCGGCGTGATGCCGCGCACCGCTGCTTGCGGACGCTGCGCCTTGATTTCCTGTGCAGTCTGGGTGACGGGCTTGCTTTCTTCGGGCTTCTCCACCAGTTTGTAGCTGGCTTGCAGGTGGTCGGCGGTGATGTCGTCCTGACGCAGGCGGGTGACCGTGTAATGCGGCGTTTCCATGTGCGGATTGGGGATGAGTACCACGCTGATCTTGAAGCGGGATTCGATGCGGAAGATGTCGGCGCGCTTCTCGTTGAGCAGGAAGGTGGCAACATCCACCGGTACCTGCGCGTGGATGGCGGCGCTGCTGTCCTTCATGGCTTCTTCCTGGATGATGCGCAGGATATTCAAGGCAGAAGATTCCGTGCCGCGGATATGGCCGATGCCGTTACAGCGCGGGCAGGTGGTGTGGTTGCCTTCTTCCAGGCTCGGCGCCAAGCGCTGGCGGGACAGCTCCAGCAAGCCGAAACGCGAGATCTTGGCGGTCTGGATGCGAGCGCGGTCGAAATGCAGGGCATCGCGCAGACGGTTCTCCACTTCGCGCTGGTTTTTGCTCGATTCCATGTCGATGAAGTCGATGACGATCAGGCCGCCGAGGTCACGCAGGCGCAGCTGGCGGGCGATCTCGTCCGCCGCTTCCAGGTTGGTGTTGTAGGCGGTGGTCTCGATGTCGCCGCCGCGCGTCGAACGGGCGGAGTTGATGTCAATGGCCGTGAGCGCTTCGGTGTGGTCGATCACGATGGCGCCGCCGGAAGGCAGGTTCACCTGGCGCGCATGGGCGGACTCGATCTGGTGTTCGATCTGGAAACGGGAGAACAGCGGCACGTCGTCGTGGTAGCGCTTGATGCGGTCGACATGGTCCGGCATCACCGTGCCCATGAAGGCCTGCGCCTGCTGGAAGATGTCGTCGGTGTCGATCAGGATCTCGCCGATCTCCGGATTGAAGTAGTCGCGAATGGCGCGCACCACCAGGCTGCTTTCCAGATAGATCAGCGAAGGGGCTTTCTCCGTCTTGGCCGCGCCTTCGATGGCGTCCCACAACTGCTTGAGGTAATCGAGGTCCCACTGCAGCTCTTCCAGATTGCGGCCGATGCCGGCGGTGCGGGCGATGATGCTCATGCCTTGCGGCACTTCCATCTGCGCCAGCACGTCGCGCAATTCATTGCGGTCCTCGCCCTCGATGCGGCGGGAGACACCGCCGCCGTTCGGGTTGTTCGGCATCAGCACGATGTAGCGGCCGGCCAGACTTATATATGTGGTGAGGGCTGCGCCCTTGTTACCGCGCTCGTCCTTTTCCACTTGCACCAGCAGTTCCTGGCCTTCCTTCAGCGCTTCCTTGATGGCGGAGCGGTTGCTGGCGCCGGGCTGGTAATACTGCGGGGAGACTTCCTTGAAGGGGAGGAAACCGTGGCGGGTACCGCCGTATTCGACAAAGCATGCCTCGAGGCTGGGCTCGATGCGGGTGATGACGGCTTTGTAGATGTTGCTCTTGCGCTGCTCTTTACCGGCGGTTTCAATGTCGAGGTCAACGAGTTTCTGACCGTCCACAATGGCGACGCGGAGTTCTTCCGGCTGCGTCGCATTGAATAACATGCGTTTCATATTTTTCTCCCGCGCTCTTACACGGGCAGAACAAAGCTACGCGCCGCTTGGCGCGCGAGAATTTGGGTCGTGCAAACTGTTAAGTGAGTTGTGATGACGACGGTGGTTCAAGTTGTTATTCTCGTTTTAGCTTGTCTGTATCTGCATGTTGCCAATACTTTTAAAGAGGGCAACATGCCAAAATTTATCTGCTTTGGTGCTTAGAGCGCGCAAATCAATTACCATCACTGCTTGTCTCCGGTGAGTGAGATAACCGGGCGGGGCTGCTTCGTAGGCGGCTTGATTGCCTGCCTTAGGTTGGACGGAAAGTAGTATCCCGTTTCACGAAGGCGCACACGCGAGGGCGGAGTATATTCAAAATGAGTGGTTTGAGCAAAGAATCCGTGAGTTGGGTCGAAATCGACGAGGGCAGCGAAGGGCAGCGCATCGATAACTTCCTGTTCCGTCACCTGAAAGGCGTTCCCAAAAGCCATGTCTACCGCATCCTGCGCGGCGAAGTGCGGGTGAACAAGAAACGCATCGACCAGACCTATCGGTTGCAATTGGGCGATTTGCTGCGCATCCCGCCCATTCGCGTGGCGGAAAAGCCCGAGAGCGAGTACGTCCCGGCGACCGAATTCCCTGTTTTGTATGAAGATGAGGCGATACTCGCCATCAACAAGCCCGCCGGCACGGCAGTGCATGGGGGTAGCGGGGTGAGTTTCGGCATCATCGAGCAATTGCGCAGTTCACGGCCGCAGGCCAAGTTCCTGGAACTGGTGCACCGGCTCGATCGCGAGACTTCCGGGGTATTGCTGGTGGCGAAAAAGCGTTCCGCCCTGACCGGGATGCACGAGATCATGCGCGAGGGGAGCAGCGACAAGCGCTATTTCGCGCTGGTGTTGGGACAATGGAAGAATGTGAAACAGCATGTGAAGCTGCCGCTGCACAAATTCGACACACCGCAAGGCGAAAAACGGGTGATGGTGCGCGAGGACGGGCAGGCGTCGCATACCATCTTTACCCTGCTAAAGAACTGGCCGGAATTCAGCCTGCTGGAAGCGCAGCTCAAGACCGGGCGCACCCACCAGATCCGCGTGCATCTTTCGCATCTGGGCTTTCCCATCGCGGGCGACGACAAATACGGCGATTTTTCGCGCAACAAGGAATTGGCGAAGCGCGGCCTGAAACGCATGTTCCTGCATGCCCATTCGATATCTTTCAACCATCCGCTGACGGACGAGCCGCTGAGCATCGTTGCGCCCTTACCCTCTGAATTGCAGGGCTTTCTGAACAAGCTGGATGCTGCGGCTGCCTAAGTTTTAGGCAATCCTTGCCGATAACAGGGTTGTCGGTCGCTTGATGCGGTCGCGAGGAGGTGTCATGCGCTATGTGCCCAGTATTCCGTCAACGACGGCGAGTCCGACTACTCGCCAGGTGAAGGGGCTGTCCGCGGCGCAAGCGGTGAAACCGGTATTTCCACGCGAGCAACCCGTCCTTCCCCATGTCGAGCCACACACGGCTCATCAAGAACCCGTGCCTCCGGTCGAGCAGCAACAGCACAGCAGACTTGCCTTCGAAGATCGTCGCAAAGCCTGTCGCCGCGTCAGCCATTTGCCCGTGCTGGTCGAGTTGCGATCAGGTATCGACCGCCGCCGTCACAATCTGCGCGAGGGCGACATTACTGAACACATCGACGAGACTGCGTAGCGGACGGCTAGCGTTTGCGCGCCAGATATACCGTGACTTCCTCCCGGTCATGGTAGAGCTGCTTGGCTTCCAGCTGATATCGGACGCCTTTGTTGTTGAGTGCAGTGCGGATACTGTTGAGTGCATCGTTCAACGCCGCGACGCGTTTTTTCATCGGCAGTTTGAGGTTGAAGATGGCGCGCTGGGTATAGCCGCCGATGAACCATTCGGTCATCAAGGCCGCGACACGCTGCGGTTGCTCCACCATGTCGCACACCAGCCAGTCCACCGGACGTTGCGGACGAAAGCGGAATCCGTCCTCGCGCAGATGCCTGATGGAAGGATGGCTTGCCGCTGCCCCCTTGAGCGGACCATTATCCACAGCGGTGACTTTCAGTCCGCGCTGCACCAGTTGCCAAGTCCAGCCGCCGGGTGCGGCACCGAGATCGATCGCCGTCATGCCCGGCTTCAGCCATAGCGCCTGATCCTTTTTGTCGAGGAACACCTCGAACGCTTCAGCGAGCTTGAGATAAGAGCGGCTAGGCGCATCGCTCGCCATGCTGACGCGCTGGATGCCGTTGAGCGCAGCCGAGCTGTTATGCGGATCGCTGGTTGCGATCAGCGCTCGATGGTTGTCGGGAAAGAAAACATGCAGGCGCGGCAAGATATCCGTTCGTCCCGAGCCTGTCGAAGGGGAAACGGCAACTATATCTTCCAATCTGCCTTGTTCCCGCAAAGCGGCTTCCAGCAGAGGCTGGAAACGCTTGGTAAAGCCGGAAAGCGTCTTGCCCTCGTTGGTATCCGGCACTTCCAGATACAGGGCGCCAAACCTTTCGGGAGATGCGGGTATCGCGGCCAGCAGCGGAGTAAGCCGGTCCCGTTCGGGCAAATCGTCAATTTCCGTATGCAAATTGAGCAATTGGCGTGCAAAGGCCAATTGCCTGTAAGCCAGCCGTGGCTTGCCCTGCAGCACCACGAAACCGCGGTTCTCGGTCGTTTCGACCGGCTTGGCCTGGGTCTCTTCCACGCAATCGCGTTCGAAACCGGGACGACAATAGATCAGCCAACTGGGTAAGGTGTTCATGGCGCGGCATGGTAGGGATTCTGAGGGGCGCGGGCAAGCGAAATGGTAGAATCCGCGCCTATTTTATTTTGGCGGTACAGATGGCGAAACGTTATGACTTGATTGTGTTCGACTGGGACGGCACGGTGATGGACTCCACGGCGATCATCGCGGGCTCGATCCAGGCTGCCTGCCGCGACCTGAAATTGACGGTTCCCGACGACGAGACGGCGCGTCACGTGATCGGTCTGGGGCTGGTGCAAGCCTTGCGCCATGCCGTTCCCGACGCGCCGGAAGAGATGTATGAGCCGCTGGTGGCGCGCTACCGCCATCATTTCCTGTCGCAGAATGAATCGATCCCCCTGTTCGACCAGGCAAGGGAGACCATCATCGAGTTGCATGGCGCAGGCTACCGGCTTGCGGTGGCGACGGGGAAGAATCGCAACGGTCTGGATCATGCTCTGGAATCGACCGGCATGGGTGCGTATTTCCATGCCACGCGCACGGCTGACCGAACATTTTCCAAGCCGCACCCGGCGATGCTGCTGGAGATCATGGAAGAACTCGATGTTCAGCCGGAACGCACTTTGATGATCGGCGATACCACGCACGATCTTCAGATGGCGATCAATGCCGGGGTCGATGCAGTGGGTGTAACACATGGCGCACATCCTGAAGATCAATTGCGCGAATTGAAGCCGATCGCCCTGCTTGATGATTTTATTGAACTGAGAGAGTGGTTCAGGGTCAATGCATAACGAATTTACCGAAGGAGTCTTAATTTATGTCAGAAGAAAACAACAACTGGGAACGCGGCGTACTCGAAAAACTGGCGCTGTCCGCCGTTCAGGAGCAGCGCCGTGCCCGGCACTGGGGAATCTTCTTCAAGGTGCTTGGCTTCGGATATCTGTTCTTCCTGCTTTTCCTGGTCATGGGATGGATGGGTGACAAGGTCGACGGCTCGCTGACAGGGAAGCACACTGCGCTGATCGAATTGTCGGGAGTGATTGCCGCCGACAGCAATGCGAATGCGGACAATCTTATCGGCAGCTTGCAGGATGCCTACAAGGACAAGAACACCGCAGCCGTGATCCTGCGCTGCAACAGCCCCGGAGGCAGCCCGGTGCAGGCCGGTCTGGTGAATGACGAGATGCGCCGTCTGCGCGGCCTGCATCCGGATATTCCTTTGTATGTGGTGGTGGAAGACATGTGTGCCTCCGGCGGCTATTACATCGCCGCCGCCGCCGACAAGATATACGTCAACAAGGCCAGCATCGTCGGCTCCATCGGCGTGCTGATGGATGGCTTCGGATTCACGGGCACCATGCAGAAGCTGGGCGTGGAGCGTCGTTTGATGACCGCGGGAAAGAACAAGGGCTTCATGGATCCGTTCTCCCCGATCAATCCCAAACAGGAAGAGTTCACCCGGAATATGCTGGAAGACATACACCAGCAGTTCATCGATGTCGTGAAGCAAGGCCGCGGCAAGCGCCTGAAAGAGACCGAGGATACGTTCAGCGGCTTGTTCTGGACCGGAGACAAGGCCATCCAGATGGGATTGGCGGATGATATCGGCAGTGTGGATTCCGTCGCGCGCGACGTGATCAAGGTGGAGAACGGCGTGGACTTCACCACGCATGAAGGTCTCGCGGATCGCCTGGCCAAGAAGTTCGGCGCGGGCGTGGCGAGCATGTTCCCCGGATTTGGGGCACAAGCGGGCGGGGTGATGTTGCGCTAGAAAAACATTTGCCACAGAGGACACAGAGATCACAGAGAGATTGGAGGTGATTTTCTCTGTGTACTCTGTGGTCTCTGTGGCAAATTGGCTTGGTTTCTGATTTGTTCAAACGAGTTCGGCGAGCAATTCATCCAGCCGGTAGATCGGCGGCAGGCATTGCGTGCCTCGGCACAGCCATGCGGTCGTTGTTGCAGCACGCGGTTTACGCAACGGGGCCGGCAAACCGGTTTCACTACCGGTCAGTTCGATGATCATCAATCCCGGTGCATATTTCGCCGCCACAGCCGCCCGCCAGGCGGCTGTTTCATTTTTAGCGCCGCATAACACCAGCATGGAAGGCGGTTGCATCGCTTCACCCAGCGCGGTGCACAGACTGCTGAATTGGCCCGCTGCCCTTTGTATCAACGGGAAGAACAACTTCAGGCAACGCTCGGCCGCTTCGCCGTAGCGCACGTCGCCCGTCAATTCCGCCAGCCGCAACAATCCCTGTGCCGCGATGCCGTTGCCGGAAGGGATGGCGTCGTCCTGACCGGTCTTGTTGCGCTGGATCAACGCCTCGTGGTCATGGCTGGTAAAAAAGAAACCGCCGTTCTCGCTGTCCTCGAAACGCGCCAACAACGCATCGGCGAGTTGCATGGCAAAGGCCATGTCGGTGCTGCGATATTCCGTTTGCAGCAATTCCAGCGCGGCATTCAGCAGGAACGCATGGTCGTCCAGGTAGGCATTGAGATGCGTCTTGCCGTCCTTGTGTGTGGCGAGCAGCTTGCCGTTCTGCCACAACGTGCCGCGCACGAAATCCATCGCCTGCTGCGCGGACTGTAACCAGTCGGCTCGGTTGACGGTGCGCGCAGCTTTCGCCATGCCGGCTATCATCAATCCGTTCCAGCTGCCGAGTATCTTTTCGTCGCGGCCGGGGCGGATGCGCCGTTCGCGCGCGGCGAACAGTTTTGTCTGTGCCGAGGCGAGTCGTGCAGATGCCTGTTCTGCGCTGATGTTCAGATGCTGAGCGATTCCGGCCAACGGTTGGGCCACGCGCAGGTTCCAGCTGTGATTCTCGAAGTTGGGCGTGCTGTCCAGGCCGTAATACGGCTTCACGACTGCGTATTCGTCGGCGCTCAGCAGGTCGCGGATGTCGTTGCGCTGCCACACGTAGAACTTGCCTTCCTCATGCTCCGAGTCCGCATCCAGCGAAGCGTAATAGCCACCCTGGGGCGATTGCATCTCGCGCATCACCCACCCTGCGGTCTGTTCCACCACATGGGCGAAGAATGGATCATTGCTGCTCAGCCAGGCATCGCAATACAGACCGAGCAATAGTCCATTGTCGTACAGCATCTTCTCGAAATGCGGAATGTCCCAGTGTGCATCCACGCTGTAGCGGCAGAAGCCGCCGCCAAGCTGGTCATTCAATCCGCCCAGTGCCATCTGCCTCAGGGTGAACAGCGCGACATGGCTCGTTTGCCCGTCATGCGTGGCGTGAGCCTGCCGCAGCAGCAGGTCCAGCTCGGCAGGATGCAGGAATTTGGGCGCACCGCCGAACCCGCCGTGCAGGGGGTCGAAACTCTTCAGGTGTTGTTGCACAGCCTCGGCGACGGGGGCGGCACTGAGCACCGCATCTTCCGCGCTTTTCACCATTTGCCATGAGGCGAGCGTGGCGATGAGCTGTTTACCCTGGGCCGACAGCTCGCCGCGTTTCTCCTGATAGACTTTGGCGATGCGCGTCAACAGATCCGGAAATCCGGGCAAGCCGTAGCGCGCCTGTTTCGGGAAATAGGTGCCGCTGTAGAACGGCGTGCCGTCCGGCTCAAGGAATATGGTCAGCGGCCAGCCGCCGCTGCGCTGTGCGAGCAGGTAATGTGCGTTCTGGTAGATCTGGTCCAGGTCGGGGCGTTCCTCCCTGTCCACCTTGATGTTGACGAAGTGTTCGTTCATCACGGCGGCGACCGCTTCATCCTCGAACGACTCGTGCGCCATCACGTGACACCAGTGGCAGGCGGAATAGCCGATGGAAAGCAGGATGGGCTTGTCGAGATCGAGTGCGAGACGCAGCGTCTCCGCATTCCATGGGTGCCAGTCCACGGGATTGTCGGCATGCTGCAACAGGTAGGGGCTGGTTTCGTGCGAAAGGTGATTGAGCATCAGCGCAGTAGGGGCAGTAACGATTTCAGGACGTGGCGCATGATACGCGGTTGCGCCTCTGCATTGGGATGCAGGTTGTCGGCCTGAAACTGTTCCGGCGGAATATCGTCCAGCATGAAAGGAACCAGCGCGATGTTGTGCTTCCTTGACAGTCTGGGGTAGAGCGCACGGAATTGCCGGGTGTAGTCCGGGCCGTAGTTCGGCGGTAACTGGAGGCCAAGCAGCAATATCCTGGCATGCGCTTGCTGCACCTGCTTAATGATCCTGTCCAGGTTCTTTTCCATCTCCGCGACGGTTCCGCCCCGCAGCCCGTCGTTCGCTCCCAATTCCAGGATCACCAGGGCCGGATGATGTTCCTGCATGGCGTTGCCGATGCGGCGCAGGCCGCCAGAAGTCGTCTCGCCGCTGATGCTGGCATTCACCACCTCGAACTGCGGATGGCTTTTTTTCAGCTCAGTCTGCAATAAGTTCACCCATGAATCGTCTCGTGCTATACCGTACCCGGCTGATAAACTGTCGCCGAACACCAGGATGTTCTTCGCAGCCTGAGCGCAGGCGGGCAGAAGCAGTGCGGCGACAAGCAATGCGATTTTAAGAAAGGTCCTCATGGCGTCGATTGTGCAAGCAGTAGGTCTCACCAAGCAAGTGTTAAGTGGCGATCAGCCGCTCGTTATCCTGCACGACGTCAGTTTCGAGGTGGAAACGGGCGAGAGCCTCGCAATCGTCGGCGCATCGGGTTCGGGCAAATCCACCTTGCTCGGTCTTCTGGCTGGACTGGATATCCCGACCAGAGGCAAGGTTTTGCTGCATGGCACCGACCTGTTCGAGATGGATGAGGATGGACGTGCGAGATTACGCGGCGAACTGGCGGGTTTCGTGTTCCAGTCCTTCCAGCTGCTGCCCGCGTTGAATGCGCTGGAGAACGTGATGCTGCCGCTGGAACTGGCCGGCGCAAAAGACGCGCGGCAGCGAGCCGAAACTTCGTTGCAGCAGGTAGGCTTGAGCGCACGCGCCCACCACCTGCCCAAACATCTCTCCGGCGGAGAACAGCAGCGTGTGGCACTGGCGCGCGCCTTCGTCACCCAGCCCAGGATACTTTTCGCCGACGAACCCACTGGCAACCTCGATGCCGCGACCGGTAGCCAAGTCATCGAACTGATGCTGGAGCTCAATCGCGCGCAGGGCACGACGCTGATTCTGGTCACGCACGATGAAGCATTGGCAAGGCGTTGCGGGAAGCAGTTAAGGTTGGCTGCGGGGAGGGTGGTGCAGTGAGCCTCCTTCGCCTATCCCTCAATCTTCTGCGCCGCGATTGGCGCGCCGGGGAGTGGCGCGTATTGTTGCTGGCGCTGGTGCTGGCGGTGGGTAGCCTGGCCACTGTGGGCCTGTTCGCCGACCGGGTGAGGCAGGCGTTGCAACAGCAGGCGCAGAGCCTGATCGGTGCCGACCTGCGCATCACCTCGACGCGGCCGTTTTCTCCCGAATATCGTGAAATGGCGCAGAAGCGCGGCTTGCGCGTCTTGGAGAGCCGTACCTTCCCCAGCATGGTGTCGCACCGCGAGCAGGTGTTATTGAGCGAGATACAGTCGACGGAGACGGGCTATCCGCTGCGCGGCAAGATCGAGATCGACGATGGTGCTGTACATGTGGCGCAGGCGATTCCGGCACGTGGCACGGTGTGGGTGGATGATCGCTTGTTGCGCCGGCTTGATATGAAGGTGGGTGACGAGGTGGGCATAGGAGCGCAGCGTTTTGCGGTGGCAGCGCGCATCGTGAAGGACATCGACCAGTCCATCGGTTTCGCCAGCTTTGCGCCGCGCGTGTTGATGAACGACGCCGACCTGGCTTCCACCGGCTTGCTGCAGGAAGGCAGCCGCATCTCATATCGGCTGATGATTGCGGGAGAGGCGAAGCAGGTGGTTGCACTGCGCGCAGCACTTCAAGACAAACTTTCCGGCAATGAAAAGATGGAAGACGTGCGCGATGCGCGCCCCGAGATACGCACGGCACTGGAACGTGCCGAGCATTTCCTTGGTCTTGCCGCATTGACTGCCGCCATTCTGGCTGGCGCTGCCATGGCGCTGGCGGCGCGGCGCTTCGTATTGCGCCATCTGGATGGTTGTGCGGTGATGCGTTGCCTTGGCGCCCAACAAGGGCAGGTGCTGTGGCTGTTCCTGTATCAATTCATCCTGCTTGGCGTGGTTTCGGTGCTTCTCGGCGGTTTGCTGGGCTATGTCACGCAAGCGGGGTTGGTCGAGAGCATCTCGTCCATGCGCGAGGCGAGCTTGCCGCAACCCGGCGTGATGCCGCTGCTGAAGGCTGCAGTCAGCGGCTTTGCGTTGTTGCTCGGTTTCGCCTTCCTGCCCCTGCTGCAATTGCGCAAGGTATCGCCGCTACGAGTGCTGCGCCGCGAGATGGATTCACCGGAAGCCAGCGGCTGGCTGATTTACGGTCTTGCGTTGTTGGTGTTGGCAGGACTGTTCTTGTGGCATGCGGGCTCGCTGAAACTGGGCCTGGCGGTATTGGGAGGTTTGCTGGCTGGGCTGCTGGTGTTCGGCGGACTGGCTTGGGTGTTGCTTCATGGTCTGGCGCGCAACGCATATTTC
>DAIDAJ010000035.1 GCA_027310665.1 Sideroxydans sp.
CGTGAACAGGCTCATCGCGAGCGGCCACACCTATGAACAGGACGATGCGCTGTGGCTGCGCACCACGGACTTTGGCGACGACAAGGACCGCGTGATGCGCAAGAGCGACGGCGGCTACACCTATTTCGTGCCGGACGTGGCCTATCACCTGGACAAGTGGCGGCGCGGTTTCGAGCGCGTCATCAACGAACAGGGTTCCGACCACCACTCCACCATCACCCGCGTTCGCGCCGGTTTGCAGGCTCTGGACGCGGGCATCCCGCAAGGCTGGCCGGACTATGTGCTGCACCAGATGGTGACGGTGCTGAAGAACGGCGAAGAGGTGAAGATTTCCAAACGCGCTGGCAGCTACGTGACGTTGCGCGACCTGATCGACGAAGTGGGTTGCGACGCGACGCGCTATTTCCTTGCCGCGCGCCATCCCGATTCGCAGCTGGTGTTCGACATCGACCTCGCCAAATCGCAGAGCAACGACAACCCGGTGTATTACATCCAGTATGCCCACGCCCGCATCAGCACGGTGCTGTCGCAATGGGGCGGTGACCGTGCGGCGTTGCTGCATGCAGATGTCAGCGTGCTGGACAGCGAGTACGAAACGCTGCTGCTGCAGCGCATGATCGACTACCCGCAGGTGATCGAGACGGCGGCCGAAGACCTTGCGCCACATCTGGTTGCTTTCTACCTCAAAGAATTGGCAGCCGATTTTCACAGCTACTATAATGCCTCGCGCTTCCTGGTCGAGGACGAGAAGCTCAAGCTGGCGCGCCTGGCATTGATCGCCGCGGTAGCGCAAGTGCTGAAGAACGGATTGGCATTGTTGGGTGTTTCGGCACCCGAGAAGATGTGACAGGACAAAGGACAGAACATGAGCGGGGATAAAGGCAAGGTTGTTGCGGGTGTATTCATCGGCATGGTGCTGGGGATTGCGGCAGCCGGGGGGGTCGCGTGGTACGTGCTGGAAAAGAAGCCGACTGCCTTTATCAACAAGGATCAAGCCAAGCCGGCACCCCAGGCTGCGGTTCCGGTCAGTATCCCCCCTCTGGAACCCGCTTCGGCGACCGCGGCCGCTTCCGGAGTGGGCGAGGCAAAACAGCATTTTGAATTCTACAAAGTGTTGACCGACAAATCCGATACGGCACGCAAGACCACGAACACTTCTGCACCAAAGGGACCCGTTGCTGCCAAAGTGCAAGCCGCTCCACCTGTCGCCACATCGAAGGAGATGTATTACTTGCAGGCCGGGTCGTTCCAGAACGCAGGCGATGCCGAGAAACTAAAAGCCAGATTGGCAATCTCAGGTTTCGAGGCAAGCGTCCAGACGGTAGCCATACCGGATAAAGGCGAATGGCATCGCGTGCGCCTTGGCCCGTTTAACAGTAGCGAGGCGGGCAAAACCATCGCGGCATTGAAGCAGAACGGCATTGCCGCCACCCAATTACACGCCCAGTGAACGGGCGCATCGATTCGACAAGGAGACAAGGATGAGATTATTCAGGCAGCTGTTTGTGGTGGTGGCTTTGTTGTGCGCGACCTATGCGCAGGCCGAAGTGATGGCCGGCAGGGATTACAAGGTCATGAGTTCGCCGATGCCGACAAGCAGCGGAAAGAAAGTCGAAGTGCTTGAGTTCTTCTTCTACGGCTGTCCTCATTGCTATCACCTGCATCCGTATATCAGCGCCTGGGAAAAGAAGATGCCCAAGGATGTCGCACTGGAATACGTACCGGTCATCTTCAATGACAGCTGGGAACCGATGGCCCACACTTACTATGCCCTTGAAGCAATGGGAAAGATCAAGGATCTGCACGATGCCCTGTTTGAAGCCTGGAATGTACAGAACATCGATCTGAATGACGAGGCGCGTATTACCGAATTCGTGGCAAAACACGGCGTGGATCGCAGCAAGTTTGATGCTGGCTACAATTCCTTTGCGGTATCCAGCAAGATCGCACGCAGCAACCAGCTGGTTCAGAGCTACGGCATCCGCGGTACACCCACGATCGCGGTAGATGGAAAATACATCATCACCGGACTGCAACCGCAAGAAACCATTCGTGTGCTGGATGAGGTCGTCGCATTGGCGCGCAAGGAACGCAGCAAGCACTGATCAGGATCTGAGAATTGGGAGTCAGGATTTTGGGGCGGAAAGGAAGCGGAATTGCTGATTCGGCCAGATCCCGGATCCCAAATCCAAAATCCGTGGTTATCTCAGGCGCTTCGAGCGGTATCGGCCTGGCTCTGGCGCGCCATTACCTTGAGCGCGGCGCGACCGTCGCCGTTTTCGCCCGCCGCGGCGATCTCCTGCAAAACCTCGCTGCAGAGTTTCCTGGCAAAGTACATTGCTACACGCTGGATGTACGAGATGGGCCCGCCATTCAGCGGGCGGCAGCCGACTTCATGTCGCGCGCCGGCATCCCGGACATCGTCATCGCCAATGCGGGTGTGAGCCGCGGCACCCTCACCGAATATGCCGAGGACGAAGAGGTGTTCCAGAACATCATGGACGTAAACGTGCTGGGCATGGTGAAGACGTTCCAGCCTTTTCATGCCGCGATGCGCGAGGCAAAACAAGGAACGCTGGTCGGCATCGCGAGCGTGGCCGGCTTTCGAGGCTTGCCCGGTTCGGGCGCTTATTCCGCGTCCAAGGCGGCTGCGATTTCTTATCTGGAAAGCCTGCGCGTCGAACTCCACGGTAGCGGCGTCAAGGTCGTCACGATCTGTCCGGGCTACATCAAGACGCCGATGACCGATGTCAACACTTATCCCATGCCCTTCATCCTGGAAGCCGATATCGCGGCTCATCGCATTGCGCGCGTGATAGGACAAGGCGTGTCGTTCGCCGTCGTACCTTGGCAAATGGGATTGGCTGGATGGTTGTTGAGGCGATTGCCGAACTGGATCTACGATTCGATTTTCAGCAAAGCACCGCATAAATCGCGCAACCATCAGTAAGGTCAACTACCCTTTCGGGCTATGCCTCGTGCGTTCTGCACTGCATTTCAGTGACTTCCGACATTAAACTTTATTTAAGGAAACTCCCCCGTAATGTCAATTGCAAGTAAATGGGTGCACGCGTAGAATTCACGCGATTTTAACAAAGTGCAACAAACTCAAGGAGCGTAAACGATGGAGAATGAGGCTTTGAGCAACAGTGACCGCCGGGATTTTCTGGTCAAGTTGACTTCAGTAGTTGGTGGGGCAGGAGTGGCGGCAACCTGCGTACCTTTCGTGGCAAGCATGAACCCAAGCTCAGACGTGCTGGCGAAAGCCGAGACCGAGGTCGACCTGACCGGCATTCCGCCGGGTGGCCTGCGCACGGTCGCGTGGCAGGGCAAGCCGGTCTTCATACTGCGCCGTACGCCGGACGAGATCAAGGAAGCTCAAGCGAGCAATGGGGGATTTGACCCACAACCGGATAGCCAGCGCGTAAAGAATCCAGAGTGGCTGGTCGTTATCGGAGTCTGCACCCATATGGGATGTGTACCGAACAAGGAAGGGCCGGGTTGGACCTGTCACTGCCATGGTAGCCAATATGACGATAGCGGCCGCGTGACGCGAGGCCCGGCACCGAAAAACCTTGAAGTACCGCCATATCACTTTGTGTCGGAAAACAAGATCGTTATCGGCAAAGCTGCCTAAGGAGCCACCCCATGAAATCAAAAATAATTAATTGGATAGACCAGCGCTTCCCGCTCACCAGTTTTGTCGAGCATGATCTGACAGGTTATCCCACCCCGCGCAATCTCAGTTACTGGTGGAACTTCGGCTTCCTCGCCGGATTTGTGCTGGTGCTGCAGGTAGTAACGGGAATATTCCTGGCGATGCATTACAAGGCGGATGTTTCACTTTCGTTCGATTCCATCCAGCACATCATGCGTGATGTGAATTACGGCTGGTTGTTGCGCTACATGCATGCGATGGGCGCGTCGGCTTTCTTCTTTGTGATCTTCGTTCATATGGCGCGTACGCTGTATTACGGCTCCTACCGTGCGCCGCGCGAACTGCTGTGGTGGACCGGACAAGGACTGTTGCTGCTGCTGATGGCAACCGCCTTCATGGGTTATCTGCTGCCTTGGGGCCAGATGTCTTTCTGGGGTGCGACAGTCATCACCAACCTGTTCCGGGCAACGCCATTCTTCGGTGATCAGGTCGTCATCTGGCTGCGAGGCGATTTCACTGTGGGTGATGCCACGCTGTCGCGCTTCTTCTCGCTCCACTATCTGTTCCCGTTCATCATCATCGGAGCGGTAATAGTGCATCTGGTGGCCCTGCATACCGTCAAGAGCAGCAATCCGAGCGGCATCGATCTGGCCGCGAAGGACAATATCCCTTTCCACCCGTACTTCACCATCAAGGATCTGTACGGACTGGGCTTGTTCCTGATGCTGTACAGCGTGTTCGTGTTCTTCATCCCGGACAGCCTGATCGAGCCGGCCAACAATATTCCGGCCAATCCGATGATGACGCCGAACCACATCGTTCCGGAATGGTATTTCCTGCCGTTCTACGCGATATTGCGCTCGGTGCCGAACATGGTGGGTGGCGTGGTCGCGATGGGAGTGTCGGTGATCATATTTGCCTTCATGCCGTATCTTGATCGTTCGCGCATACCTGGTGGTGCCAGGTATCGTCCGATATACAGAATACAGTTCTACCTGTTCATGGCGGACATGCTGGTGCTGGGATTCGTTGGCTATTATCCGCCAACAAATCAATCGATCCTGATCGGTCAGATTGCAACACTGTGCTACTTTGGTTCTTTCATTCTCGTCCCGTTCATATCCAAAGTGGAAGAGCGCTGGCTGATCAAGCGTGGCTTGCCTCCAGAAGTGATGGCCCTTATCGAGAGCGAAAAACATGAGAAAAGTAATAAAGGAGACAAGCTGTGAAAAAGCTCATGATGATTTTGGCTTCATGCCTTATTGCGACGTCCGTGATGGCTTCGGAAGCGGAACTGAAAACAGTCAAGGTTGGCCACGATGTGCAGACGCTGGAGCGCGGGGTGGATGCCGTAATGACCAATTGCCATTCCTGCCACAGCCTGAAGTACATTACCTATAGGGACTTGGTCGTCGCGGGAGTCGACGCGAAGAAGGTAGATGCCTGGCGCGGTGATCAGCCGCTGTCTGCCCCCCTGTTATCCCAGATGTCCGCGGCCGATGCCGCCCAGGCTTTCGGCATCGCCCCGCCGGATCTGAGTCTGATGGCCAAAGCAAGAGAAGGTGGAGCGAATTATGTGTACTCCTATCTGTTGGGCTATTACACCGGGCCTGACGGAGTGACCGGGAATCACTATTATCCTCCAACCAAGATGCCGGACATTCTCGGGGTCAGTACCGCGCCGCAGGATCAGCAGGCAAAGATACAGGACACGGCACATGACATCGTATCCTTTTTGTCATGGGCATCAGATCCTCACGCAGATGAGCGGATCCGTCTTGGATATTACGTGATGGCATATCTGGTCGTGCTGACGACCTTGCTCTATCTGGTCAAGAAACGAGTCTGGTCGAAGTTGAAATAAACCCTTCGTGCCGGGCTTCATGAAAAACATGGAGCCTGGCGCGAAAGTGTTTTTGATGATCCTTCACTGATGCGAGGGATCGTTGATGGGGTAAGAAAAAACTGGCGGGCGTTTAGCCCGCCAGTTTCTTTTTCAGGATGTCGTTCAGCTGAGCCGGATTGGCCTTGCCCTTGCTCGCCTTCATGGCGAGACCGACGAAGAAGCCGAACAGCTTGTCCTTGCCGCTGCGATATTCCGTGACCTTGTCCGCATTGGCTGCAATGATCTCGTCCACCAGCGCTTCGATGGCTCCGCTGTCGGAGACCTGCTTCAATCCTTTGGCTTCGATGATGGCATCAGCGCTGCCTCCTTCCGCCCACATCGTGCGGAACACTTCTTTTGCCCCGGAATTGGAGATGGTGCCATCCGCGATACGTGTCAGCATGCCGCCGAGTTGTTGCGCGTTGATTGGACATTGCGTCATATCCAGGCCATCGCGGTTCAGCTGTGCGCTCACTTCGCCGATGATCCAGTTGGCGCAGATCTTGGCTTGTCCTGTCGCATCGCCGAGTGCCTCTTCGAAGAAATCCGCCATCTCGCGTGACGCGGTGAGGATGCTGGCGTCATAAGCCGACAGACCGAGTTCGCTCACATAGCGCGCTTGCTTGGCCTGCGGCAGCTCGGGCAACGTGCCGCGCACCTGCTCGATCCATTCGGTTGATATTTCCAGCGGCAACAGATCAGGATCGGGGAAATAACGATAGTCGTGCGCGTCTTCCTTGCTGCGCATCGCGCGTGTTTCGCCGGTATCCGGGTTGAACAGGATGGTGGCCTGGTGGATCTTGCCGCCGCTCTCGATGGTGTCGATCTGCCATTGCACTTCATAGTCGATGGCCTGCTGCATGAACTTGAACGAGTTCAGGTTCTTGATCTCGCGGCGTGTGCCCAACGGCTCGCCGGGCCGGCGTACCGAGACGTTCACGTCGCAGCGGAACGAACCCTCCTGCATGTTGCCGTCGCAGATGCCGATCCATCGTACCAGCGTATGCAGCGCTTTGGCGTAAGCGACCGCTTCGGCGGCGGAGCACATGTCCGGTTCGGACACGATTTCCAGCAGCGGGGTGCCGGCACGGTTCAGGTCGATACCTGTTACGCCTTGCGAATTGCCGTGTACCGATTTGCCAGCGTCTTCTTCCAGGTGGGCACGGGTGATGCGCACCGTTTTTTCATAGGGTTTTGCGTTACCCGACAGCGGCTCGACCTGGATGGTCAGCGCGCCTTGCCCGACTACCGGCAGATCGAACTGGCTGATCTGGTAGCCCTTGGGCAGGTCGGGGTAGAAATAATTCTTGCGTGCGAACACCGAGCGTTGCGCGATGCGCGCGCCGGTGGCGAGGCCGAACTTGATCGCGCGCTCGACTGCGCCCTTGTTCAGCACAGGCAATACGCCGGGCAGCGCGATACTCACCGCATCCGCCTGCGTGTTGGGTTCGGCGCCAAATGCGGTCGAAGCGCCGGAGAATATCTTGGTGTTGGTGGAGAGCTGGGTATGTACTTCCAGTCCGATGACGATTTCCCACTGCATCATTTGCTCCGTATTTTCGAGGAGGAGGGCAGGGCGGCGCGCACGCCGTCCCAAAGCGCGATGCGTGCCTCGATGGCTTCCCGGCCCGCCTTCGACGCTGCACGCAATTTCGCATCGCTGCCGCTGCACAGATGTCCCAACAATCTGAGCGACAGCGGACCGTGGAGTTCGTCGTCGAGGTGGATGTGGCGCTCGAGATAGTAATGAAACAGGGGCGCCTTTCTCTTGCCGATGTTCATGTCCGCCAGCAAGGCGCGGAACATGCCGGGGATCACCTGTTCGCGGCCGAGCGCGAACGCAGCAGCCACGATATGCGTCTTGCCGCTGCCGATGAAACCGAACGTCGTCTGCATGAACCGGCGCGACGGTTCGGGAATCTTCGCGATCTTGAGCGCCTTCTCGATGCCGTTCCTCTGGACCGATTTAAGGAAGGCTTTTACCGGAGCAGTGTCGGCGCCCACTTCTTCCATGGCGCCGATGTAAAGGTCGAAGTGGCTGACGAATGTGGGCATGCCCTTGGCATCAGGCAAGCCGTCGTCTGTTTCCTCGCCAAGCACGATCTCGTTAATGAAACGCTGCGCGGAAGTGACGGTTGCATCACCTGTCGGCATCCACGGCAGGTCAGCAGGAGCAAGATCACGTTGCAGGTATTTGAGGAGCGACATGAAGTCCCATACCGAATAGACGTGGTGTTCCATGAAGCGGCGCAGATCGTCGATGTTGCGCACCGCGCCGTAGACGGGATGGCGGTCGAGCTGTCTCTTGAGTGCGGGCACGCCGGTGAATCTGGTGATTTTCATGAATTGCCTCAAAGTTGCGGTGCGCGGCTGTGCCAGTCGGTCGCCAGTTGATACTGGTGCGCCACGTTCAGCATGCGCGCCTCGTCGAAATAGTTGCCGATGATCTGCAGGCCCACCGGCATGTCGTTGGCGCCAAAGCCGCAGGGAATGGACATGCCGGGCAGCCCGGCCAGGTTCACGGCGATGGTGTAGATGTCGGACAAATACATCTGCACCGGATCGTCGCCCTTCTCGCCCAGCTTGAACGCGGTCGAAGGCGAAGTCGGCCCCATGATCACGTCGCACTGCTTGTAGGCCGCGGTGAAGTCCTGCGCGATCAGGCGGCGGATCTTCTGGGCTTGCAGGTAATAGGCGTCGTAATAGCCGTGGCTCAGCACATAGGTGCCGATCATGATGCGGCGCTTTACCTCCGCGCCGAAGCCCTGTGCACGGCTCTTCTCGTACATGTCGGCGAGGTCGCTGTATTCCGGCGCGCGATAGCCGTAGCGCACGCCGTCGAAACGAGAAAGGTTGCTCGATGCCTCTGCCGGCGCCAGCACGTAATACACCGGGATGGACAGTTTGGTATTCGGCAGGCTGATGTCGACGATGACCGCGCCCAGTTTCTTGTATTCGGCAATGGCGGCTTCGACGGCCTTGGCCACGTCGCCGCTCAGGCCTTCCGCGAAGAACTCCTTTGGCAGCCCGATGCGCAGGCCGGTCAGTGACTTGTTCAGGTCGCGGGCGTAGTCTTCCTTCTCGCGTTGCAGCGATGTGGAATCGCGCTCGTCGAATCCGGCCATAGTGTTTAGCAACAGCGCGAGGTCTTCCGCGCTGCGTCCCATCGGTCCGGCTTGATCCAGGCTGGAAGCAAAAGCGATCATTCCGTAGCGCGATACCACGCCGTAAGTGGGTTTCAGGCCGGAGATGCCGCACAGCGCAGCCGGCTGGCGGATGGAGCCGCCGGTGTCGGTGCCTGTCGCCGCCGCGCACAGGCGCGCCGCAACGGCCGCGGCCGTCCCGCCGGACGAGCCGCCGGGCACGCGCGCCCTGTCCCAGGGGTTCTTCACTGTGCCGTAATGCGACGTCTCGTTGGACGAACCCATGGCGAACTCATCCATGTTGGTCTTGCCGAGGTTCACCGCGCCGGCGTTGTTGAATTGCGTAATGACGTGCGCGTCGTAGGGTGAAACGAAGTTGTGCAGCATCTTCGAGCCGCAGGTCGTCAGCCAGCCCTTGGCACAGAAGATATCCTTCTGCGCGACAGGGATACCGGTCAGCGGGTCGGCCATGCCGGCGGCGAGGCGGGCATCGGCCGCACGTGCCTGGGCCAGCGAGACCTCCGGATTCAGCGTGATGTAGGCGTTGAGCTGCGGGTTCAGACGGACGATACGGTCGAGGTAGCTCTGCGTCAGTTCGACGCTGGAGATCTCTTTGGCGCGCAGGGCTGCGGAAAGCTGTTTGATGCTTGCGTTTAACATTATCTTGGGGGTGAAGAGGAAAGAGGGAAGGGGGAAGGGAAAAACCTTCGCACCGCTTTTACTCTTCTCCCTCTACCCTTCTCCCTTCACTATTCAATGACCTGCGGAACCAGGTACAGGCCGTTTTCTACCTGTGGGGCAATGGCCTGGAAAGCCTCGCGCTGGTTGGTTTCGGTGACCTTGTCCTCGCGCAGGCGTTGTGCCACGTCCTGGGCGTGGGACATCGGTTCTATGCCCGCAGTATCGACTGCCTGCATCTCGGCGATCAGGCCGAAGATGTTATTCAGTTGATCACGGGCGGCTCGGAGTTCCTGGTCGGTCATCGCCAGACGCGCAAGGCGGGCGACTTTTTCGACATCGGCTGGACTTAGGGACATAAACGGGTTTAAAGCTTTATCAAATCGGGCGCGATAGGGTATCATAAACCGCTTATTTGGGCGCATACCTTCTACCTCTCAGGACCTGACATGTTTAGTTACTTCAACGGCTATTTTTCCAACGACCTCGCTATCGATCTGGGTACGGCGAACACACTGATCTGGTTGCGCGGACAGGGGATCGTGTTGAACGAGCCGTCCGTTGTCGCGATCCGCCAGGAAGGCGGGCCCAACGGCAAGAAAGTCATCCAGCAGGTCGGCCTCGCGGCGAAACAGATGCTGGGACGCACACCCGGCAATATCACCGCCATCCGTCCGATGAAGGACGGCGTGATCGCCGACTTCACCGTCACTGAACAGATGCTCAAGCAGTTCATCCGCCGCGTGCACAAATCCAGCATCTTCACGCCCAGCCCGCGCATCGTCATTTGCGTGCCGTGCGGCTCCACCCAAGTAGAGCGCCGCGCCATTCGCGAATCCGCCTACGGCGCGGGCGCGCGCCGCGTGGAACTGATCGAAGAACCCATGGCAGCCGCGATCGGCGCCGACTTGCCGATCGAGGAGGCGACCGGTTCCATGGTGGTCGATATCGGCGGCGGCACCACCGAGGTCGGCGTGATCTCGCTGGGCGGTGCGGTGTATTCCGGTTCGGTGCGCGTCGGCGGCGACAAGTTCGACGAAGCCA
>DAIDAJ010000075.1 GCA_027310665.1 Sideroxydans sp.
GTGCGGTGTATTCCGGTTCGGTGCGCGTCGGCGGCGACAAGTTCGACGAAGCCATCATCAACTATATCCGCCGCAATTACGGCATGCTGATCGGCGAGAGCACCGCCGAGAACATCAAGAAAGAGATCGGCTCCGCTTTCCCCGGCAGCGAAGTGCGCGAGATGGAAGTGAACGGGCGCAACCTGGCCGAAGGCGTGCCGCGCAGCTTCACCATCTCCAGCAACGAGATCCTGGAAGCTTTGACCGACCCTCTCAACAATATCGTCAGCGCCGTCAAGACCGCGCTGGAACAGACCCCGCCCGAACTGGGCGCGGACATCGCCAGCAAGGGCATGGTGCTGACCGGTGGCGGTGCGTTGCTGCGCGATCTGGACCGTCTGCTGATGGAAGAGACCGGCCTGCCGGTGGTCATCGCCGACGACCCGCTGACCTGCGTGGTACGCGGTTCCGGCAAGGCGCTCGAACGCATGGATAAATTCAGCAGCATCTTCACCAGCGATTGATCATACGGCAGTACATTGGACGACACTCGCACCCTACGGTTCTTTAATCGCGGCCCCAGCCCGGTCGCCCGCCTCGTCTTCTTTTGCCTGCTCTCGTTGCTGCTGTTGTTCGTCGACGCCCGTTACCAGTACCTGGAATCCGCGCGCAAAGTCCTTGCCGTGGTGATCTACCCGTTCCAGCGCCTGACCGCACTGCCCGGCGAGACCATGGGGCGGATCGCCGTCTATTTCGAGACGCAAAGCCAGTTGCTGACAGAGAACGCGAGATTGCGCCAGCAGCATGACGCGGATGCGGCGCAGTTGGCCCAGATGAGTGTGGTCCTGGCCGAAAACACCCAGCTGCGCACCTTGCAGGAACTCAAGCAGCGGGCCGACTATCCGATGCAGATGGCCGAGATCGCGTATGTCGAGCGCGACATCTTCAAGCGCAAACTGTTCGTGGACAAAGGATCCCAGGCCAACGTATTGCCCGGACAGGTGGTGATGGATGACATGGGTGTGGTCGGCCAGGTCACGCGTGTTTATCCGTGGCTATCCGAAGTCACGCTGGTCACCGACAAGGACCATGCGGTGCCGATCCAGGTGTTGCGCAACGGATTGCGCGCAGTGGTGTTCGGATCGGGCGATATCAGCGAAATGTCGCTGCGCTACATGCCGGTCAGTGCGGATGTCGTCGAGGGCGACGTGCTGGTGACATCCGGCATCGACGGCACTTACCCACCCAACCTGCCGGTGGCGAAAGTGACGAAGATCGAGCGCGATCCGGCCTATCCTTTTGCGCGGATCACCTGTACACCGCTGGCGGGGGTGGACAGGCACCGCGCCCTGCTGATCGTTTCCGGCCTGCCGACGTTGCCTGAGCACCCGGCGACATCCGAAACGAGTGCTGAATCCGAGCGGGTGAACAAGCGGCTCAAGCGGAGGAAGCAGTGAACCCCAACCTCCGCAAGGACCAGGAATTCCTGCTGCCCGCGAGCACGAGTTTCATCGTGTTCAGCTTGTTCGTGGCGGTGATGCTCAACTGGCTGCCCTGGAGCGGTTGGGCGCTGGCGCTGCGCCCCGATTTCGTGGCGCTGGTGCTGCTGTACTGGTGTACGCACAAGCCACATCGCATCGGTATCGGCACCGCATGGGTGGTCGGGATATTCGCCGATGTCGCGGATGCCAGCCTGTTCGGCCAGCATGCGCTGGCGTATACGGTGCTCGCTTTCGGCGGCATCGTGCTGCACCGCCGCGTGCAGATGTTCGACCTGCGCCAGCAATCCTTGCATGTGTTCCCGATGCTGTTGCTGAGTTACGCGGCCTACGCAGCCGTGCACTGGCAGGTACGCGGTTATGTCGCGTGGGAATATTTTCTCGGCAGCGCGGTGTCGGCCCTGCTGTGGACGCCGATGACCATCCTGCTGCAAGCCCTGCGCCGTCCCCGTCGCGACCCTAACGAATTATGAATCGTTACGTCGAGCTGAAGAACCATCAGCGCGAAATCTATTATTTCCGTCTGCGGCTGGTGTTGAGTCTGGGCTTCGTGGTGGTGATGCTGGTCATCCTGCTGCTGCGGTTCTTCTACCTTCAAGTGATCCGCCACGACTACTTCCACACCATGGCGGACAGTAACCGCATCTACGTCGTTCCCATCGTGCCGAACCGAGGCCTGATCCTGGACCGCAACGGCGTGGTGATGGCGCAGAACTATTCGGGCTACACGCTGGAGATCGCACCGGGCAAGGTGGCCGACATGGATGGGCTGATCGCCGAATTGTCCAAGCTGGTCGAGATCACGCCCAAGGACATCAAGCGCTTCCAGAAACTGCTGACCGAACGGCAGACGCTGGAGACCATGCCGATACGCAGCCAGCTCTCCGACGAAGAGGTCGCGCGCGTTTCCGCGCAGCAATACCGCTTTCCCGGCGTGGAGGTCAAGGCGCGGTTGTTCCGCGAGTATCCCTTTACCGACATGACCTCGCACCTGATCGGTTATGTCGGCCGCATCAACCAGAACGACATCGATCAGCTGGACGAGGATGATGTTGCGTCCAACTATCTGGGTTCCGACTACATCGGCAAGACCGGCATCGAGCAGAGCTATGAGAAGGACCTGCACGGCAAGACCGGGTTCGAGCAGGTCGAAGTGGATGCCGGCGGGCGCGCGGTGCGCGTGCTGTCGCGCACCGCACCGCAGTCCGGCAGCAACCTGATGCTCACGCTGGATGCAAAGCTGCAGGAAGTGGCGGTGAAGGCGTTCGGCGAATACCGCGGCGCACTGGTGGCCATCGATCCCACCAACGGCGAAGTCCTGGCTTTCGTCAGCAAGCCGGGCTATGACCCCGGCCTGTTCATCGACGGCATCGACACCGAGACTTGGGACGAGTTGAACAACTCACCCGACACGCCGCTCAACAACCGCGCCTTGCGCGGACAATATCCGCCGGGTTCCACCATCAAACCCTTCATGGCGCTGGCGGGACTCTTCTATGGCACGCGTTCTCCCACCCACGCCATCAGCGACCCGGGCTATTACATGCTGCCCGGGAGCCGGCACCAGTACCGTGACTGGAAGGCCGGCGGGCATGGCGCGGTCGACATGTTCAAGTCCATCGTCATCTCCTGCGATACCTATTACTACGGGCTTGCCACCGAGATGGGCATAGACAATATGCACAGCTACCTGTCGCGTTTCGGGTTTGGCCAGAAGACCGGGCTGGACATGGAAGGCGAGGTATCCGGACTGTTGCCTTCACCCGAATGGAAAAGCAAGCGTTACCAGCAGATATGGTATCCGGGAGACACGGTCTCGGCGGGGATCGGTCAGGGCTACAATCTGGTGACTCCGCTTCAACTAGCCTATGCCACGGCGATCCTGGCCAACGACGGCGTGGCTTTCCAGCCGCACCTGATCAGGGAAAAGCGCCCCGCCGGCGGGGGCGCGGTGATGACCGAACCCAAACAGATGTTCGACCTCAAGATCGATCCGGAAAATCTCAAGCTGGTGAAAAGCGCCATGGAAGCCGTCACCAAGCCCGGGGGTACCGCGGCTGTCGCGAGTTACGGCGCGACGTACCGCATCGCGGGCAAGACCGGCACGGCGCAGGTGATCGCCATCAAGCAGGGTGAAAAATACGACGCGAAGAAAGTCTCCGAATACAATCGCGACCATGCCTGGTTCATCGCCTTTGCGCCGGCCGACAAGCCGCGCATCGCGATGGCCGTGCTGGTCGAGAACGGCGGTCACGGCGGCACGACCGCGGCCCCGATCGCGCGCAAAGTGATGGACTATTACCTGCTCGGCAAGATACCCCAGCCGCTGCCGGTGGTGACGGGTAAAACCGGGGATCAGAGCGACTGAGCATGAACGCGAGACAACTCAAGCAGCGAATGATGATGAATATCGACCCCGTGTTGCTGGCCGCACTCGGGGGCTTCGCGCTGGTCAGCCTGGTGTTGCTGTACAGTGCCAGCGACGGCAACCTGATGCGCGTGCTGGCCCAGCTGGGCAACATCGTGGTGGCTTTCACCGCGATGTGGATCGTTGCCAACATGCCTCTGCACTACCTGATGCGCGCGGCCTTTCCGATATACGTGCTGGGCATGATCCTGCTGCTGCTCGTGATGACCCCGCTCGGCGTGAACAGCCACGGCGCCACGCGCTGGCTCAACATCGGCGTCGCGACCATCCAGCCCTCCGAACTGATGAAGCTTGCCGTCCCGCTGATGATGGCCTGGTACTTCGAGAAGGACGAGGCGACCCTGAAGCTGAGGAATTATTTTGTCGCAGCCATCCTGCTGCTATTGCCAGTGGCGCTGATCGCGAAACAGCCCGACCTGGGTACAGCCATCCTGATCGGGGCGAGCGGGTTCTATGTGCTGTTCCTCGCCGGCCTGTCCTGGCGCATCATGATAGGTTCCGCGTTGGCGGCGGCTGCCAGCGCGCCGTTCCTGTGGTCCGCGCTGCACGATTACCAGCGCCACCGTATCCTGATGCTGCTCGACCCGTCGCAGGACGCGCTGGGCAAGGGCTACCACACCATCCAGGGCATGATCGCGGTGGGTTCCGGCGGCATACTCGGCAAGGGTTACCTGAACGGCACGCAGACGCACCTGGACTTCCTGCCCGAACGCACCACCGACTTCATCTTCGCCGTCTGGTCGGAAGAATTTGGACTGATCGGCAATCTGCTGCTGCTCGGTTTGTATGTTTTCGTCATCGGGCGCGGCTTCATCATCACCGCGAACGCCTCCACCTACTTCACGCGCCTGATGGCGGGCAGCATCACGCTCACCTTCTTCACCTATGCCTTCGTCAACATGGGCATGGTCAGCGGCATCCTGCCGGTGGTGGGCGTGCCGCTGCCGCTGATCAGTTACGGAGGCACCTCCATGCTCACGCTGATGCTGGGTTTTGGTATCCTGATGAACATCCAGACAAACAAGAAACTCGTTAAAACTTGAGGGGGGAGATGATGAAGAGAGAATCGCTGTTGATGTTGTCCTTAGCGCTTGCCCTGGGCGCCTGCTCGACCACGCAGAAAACGGAAAAGCAGCAAAGTGCGGCACCGATCGTGGATGCGATCGCCGGCCCCAGCGGCAAATCGGCAAGCACGCCCCCGGCAACGGGCGGCGGATACCTGCCCGGCGACGGTCCGGGCACCGATGCGCCGAACCTCGACAACATCCCCGATGCCGTACCCAAGGCCGAACCCTTTCATCGCTACGCCAACCGCCCCTATACCGCGCTGGGCAAAACCTACACGCCGTTGCAGACTACCGGCAACTACAAGGAACGAGGCATCGCTTCCTGGTACGGCAAGAAATTCAACGGACAACGCACCTCCATTGGCGAGACCTATGATATGTACGGCATGACTGCCGCGCATCCGACGCTGCCCATCCCCAGCTACGCGCGCGTCACCAATGTCGCGAACGGCAAGTCCGTCATCGTGCGCATCAACGACCGCGGCCCGTTCCTGCATGAGCGCATCATGGATCTTTCCTATGCGGCCGCTTACAAGCTGGGCTTCATCAATACAGGCAGCGCCGAAGTCGAAGTGGAAAGCATCGCCGCCGGTAGCGCACCGGCGACGGGTGGCGTCGAAACGGCTGCCGTCAAAGTCGAACCGCTCACGGTGACACCTATCGCGCCGGTCGCGACCCCTATTCCGGTCGATACGGTAGGCAGCTCGAAAGGTAAGATTTTCCTGCAGCTCGGCGCATTCAAGTCGGCGCAGGGCGCGGAAAGTTTCCTTGCCAAAATGAATGCGGAACTGGGCGACAGCGGCAAGCAACTGAAGCTCTACGAAAAGAACGGACTGACCCGCGTGCACCTCGGGCCCTACGCGAACGAGAGCGAAGCACGCGATGCCGCAAGCAAGCTTGCTTCGAAACTCGGCTTCAAACCTTTCGTGAGCCTGCACTGATGCACGCCGCCGCCAACATCGTTGTCGGCATCGTCGCCCTCATCCACGTATACATCCTCGTGCTCGAGATGTTCCTGTGGGAGAGGCCGGCCGGTCTGAAGGCTTTCGGCATGGACGAGAACTTCGCCGCCGCAACCCGGATATTGGCAGCGAACCAGGGTTTGTATAACGGTTTCCTGGCGGCGGGATTGTTCTGGGGGTTGTTCACCGGGGACATTCATGTGCAGAGATTCTTTCTCGGGTGCGTGGCGACGGCAGGGGTGTATGGCGCGATGACTGCGGATGCCAAGATACTTTGGATACAGGCGGCACCGGCGGTGGTGGGGTTGGTGTTGTTGGGGTTTGTGTCGGCCTATTGATATCTGAGGCCGTTCTTGCCAGAGCTACTCCATACCGTTCGTCCTGAGCCGGTCGAAGGAGGGGCGAAGCCCGCTAATCACTCCGTTCGTGCTGAGTAGCGTAGGTTGGGTTAGCGGTTTCATCGCGTAACCCAACATCAAGACCAACACCGTCGGGGGTAGCCCGACAGCTAGTCACTTTCTTTTGCTTCGCCAAAAAGAAAGTAACCAAAGAAAAGGCGACCCCGGTTTGCCGCCCTTCGGGTTCCCTCGATATTTCGCCAACAAGCGGGGCTGCGCAACT
>DAIDAJ010000091.1 GCA_027310665.1 Sideroxydans sp.
CTACAATACGCAAACCAAACGCTTGACCGAAGCCATGTTCCACCAGGTCTTTGAATCCATCCTTGAACACCACAAACTTCGATCCTAAAGAATTCGTCGCCTCGCTGCCTTTGCAGCCTGGCGTGTATCGCATGCTGGACGAGGCCGGGCAGGTGCTGTACGTGGGCAAGGCCAACCAGCTCAAGAAGCGCGTTGGATCGTATTTCCAGCAAGGCAACCTGTCGCCGCGCATCCGCTTGATGGTGTCGCACATCGCGCGCATCGAGGTCACGGTGACACGCTCCGAAGCCGAGGCCCTGCTGCTGGAGAACAACCTTATCAAGTCGCTCAAGCCGCGCTACAACATCCTGTTCCGCGACGACAAGTCCTATCCCTACATCGTGCTGACCGGCAGCCCGTCACCGCGGCTGACCTACTACCGCGGTGCGACCGACAAGCGCCATCAATACTTCGGCCCCTATCCCAACGCTCAGGCGGCAAAAGATAGCATCAATCTGCTGCAGAAGGTATTTCGCCTGCGCACTTGCGAGGAGGGCGTGTTCAACAACCGCACGCGACCCTGCCTGTTGCACCAGATCCATCGCTGCAGCGCGCCGTGTGTCGGCATCATCAGCCCGGAGGATTACGCCAGCGATGTGCGCAATGCCGTGCTGCTGTTGCAGGGCAAGCATGACGAGGTGGAGAAACGCTTGCGCGAGGCAATGGAGCAGGCGGCAGAGCATTTGCAGTACGAACACGCCGCCGCGCTACGCGACCAGCTGCAGGCATTGCACACGGTGCAGGAAAAGCAATTCGTGGAGAGTGGGCGCGACACGGATGCCGATATCGTTGCGGTAGTCGAGGCGGAAGGCGCACTGTGCCTGAATCTGGCCATCGTGCGCGGCGGCCGGCATCTGGGCGACAAACCCCTGTTTCCCCAGAACGTGCAGGGGCAGGACTGTGCCGAAGTGCTGGAAGCCTTCTTGGCGCAGCATTACCTGGAAAGCAGCGTGCCGCCACTGATCATCACCAGCATCGAAATCACCGACGAGGCGCTGGAACAGCTGTTGACCGAACAAGCCGGGCACAAGGTGGTGATACGCCATGCAGTGACCGGCGAGCGGCGGCAATGGCTGGAAATGGCACAGGCCAACGCGCTGCTGGCATTGCGTCAGCGGGCCGGCCTGCAAGCCGGGCAGACATTGCGTCTGGAAGCCCTGCGTACCGTGCTGTCATTGCCCGACCTGAAGCGCATTGAGTGCTTCGACATCAGCCATACCATGGGCGAGGCCACCGTGGCATCCTGCGTGGTGTATGACGAACTTGCGATCCGCCCGCAGGAATACCGCCGCTATAACATCAGCGGCATCACTCCCGGCGACGACTATGCCGCTATGCGCCAGGCCCTGCAGCGGCGTTACCAGAAACTGCAGCAAGGCGAAGGCAAGCGTCCGGACCTGATCCTGATCGACGGCGGAGCGGGGCAGTTGGGGATAGCCGTGGAAGTGATGACGGAACTCGGGGTGTCAGATATTGCGCTGGTGGGTGTGGCCAAGGGGGTGGAACGCAAACCGGGCATGGAACAATTGTTACGACCCGGCGTTGAAAAGTCGCTACAATTGCCCGCAGACAGTCCTGCCCTGCATCTGATTCAGCAAGTGCGCGACGAGGCGCATCGTTTTGCCATCAGCGGCCACCGCGCGCGGCGCGGCAAAGCGCGCACCGCTTCATCGCTGGAGGATATCGAAGGGGTGGGCGAGAAACGCCGCCGCAACTTGCTGACGCATTTTGGCGGTCTTAAAGGGGTACAACAAGCCAGCGTGGAAGAATTGGCGCGAGTGGAAGGGATCAGTCCCGCGCTCGCAGAAAAGATTTACCAGCAACTCCATTAGATTTTGCTGAAGTGATCTACCAGCAACTTTAATTAAATTGAATTTGTTGCTAATAAAATTTACCGACAATTGCATTGATATGCCGCTCAACATACCGAATTTGCTGACCTGGTTCAGAATATTAATGATCCCCGTGTTCGTCGCGGTGTTCTATGTGTCGGACAACACGCTCAGCCTGCACCAGAAGCACCTGCTCAGCACATTCATCTTCTGGCTGGCGGCAGTCACGGACTGGCTGGACGGCTACACTGCCCGTGCCTTGAACCAGGGCTCCGCGTTCGGCGCATTCCTGGATCCTGTGGCTGACAAGCTGATGGTCGCCGCGGCACTCATTGTGCTGGTCAAGCTGAATCTCGTCGATGTCTTCATCGCCTTCATCATCATCGGACGCGAGATCACCATTTCCGCCTTGCGCGAATGGATGGCGCAACTGGGCAACAGCAAAAGCGTCGCGGTTTCCATGCTGGGCAAATTCAAGACCGCGTTCCAGATGATCGCCATCCTGTTCCTGCTGTACCAGGAACCTTTGTTCGGCATCTCGACGCTGTGGTGGGGAACACTGCTGATGTATCTGGCCGCCGTGCTCACGCTGTGGTCCATGGTGTATTACCTGATGCTGGCGATGCCGCAGATCACAAAGAAATCACACGAGTAAAATTGATTTTTTTCGCCGTGCCCTGTATAGTGCGCGGCCTTCGGGGTGTAGCGTAGCCTGGTAGCGCGCCTGGTTTGGGACCAGGATGTCGGGAGTTCGAATCTCTCCACCCCGACCAGGTTC
>DAIDAJ010000030.1 GCA_027310665.1 Sideroxydans sp.
CCGCAAGAGTATCCCGATGGCCGGCGGCCTCGCCCTGCTCGCGGCCACGCTGGCGGGCGCTGGCTGGTTCGTGGGGCAGAACTCCGGCAGCGTCAACGAAGCGGAATCTCAGCGCATCAAGCCCATCACCGTCAGTGCCGCACCCATGCAGCCGCCTGCAGCAAGCTCTGCAGTGACTGCCGTGGCGCCGGCGTCTGCAGCGTCCGCGGCCTCCGATGTGGCGGCCACATCGTCGGTTGCGGACACCTCCAGCGTCACGCTCTTGCCTCTCGACAGGACGCTCACGCTCCCCGCAGATCAATCCACCACCAGACAGCAGGGAGGACTGACGAAACTCAAGGCGCCCGCTCAGGCGAATACCGTCAAGCCCCAGGAATCGGCCCCGACACCCCATTTAAGGCCCGCATCGGATGAATCACTGCTGCAACAGCGCCTCGACGCCACTCGCGCCGATTTGTCGGAGCCGAGACGTGGAAACCTCAGTATCCAGTTGTTCTATACAGACGATATCCGCCCCGAGCGCATGGAGCGCTTTCTGGGCCGGGCTCAAAGACTGGGAAAATTTGCCGAGATATATATCGTGCCGATCAAGTTGAACGGAAAGGATGGATACCGCGTCCTGTATGGCCTGTATGCCAATAACGATGCGGCCCGCACGGGCATGGAAGAATTGCCGCAACGTTATAAGGAGGCTTTTGCACCGACTTTGTACTTGCTAGAAGGCTCGCAGAATATGCCCTAAGCAATTGAAGGTAAAAGTATATAGACCCAAAAGCATATTGCCGTGCCCGGAGAATGATGTTACCTTTCGCCGAAATCTAGGGGAGAAAAGGGAATGAGGTTTACTCACGTACTGTTGTGTTCGGCTTGTTTGTCGCTTGTCGCCTGTAGCACCAATCCCAGATCATTTACCCTCTCCGACAAACACATAGAACAGAGCAACGCGGCCCCCATCACCGCCGGCAGTATCCCGCAAACCAGCACGCGTCCCGTCGTCCTTCCCCCGCCCAAGCCCGCAGCCAAAGTTGAAACCTACAGCGTCGTCGTCACCAGCGTTCCGGCGCGCGAAATACTGTTTGCGCTGGCACGCGATGCCAAGATCAACATCGACATCGGCCCAGGCATCGAAGGCGTAGTCACGCTGAACGCCATCGACCAGACATTGCCGCAGATACTGGATCGCATTTCCAAGCAGATCGACATACGCTACACGATCGAAAACGGAAACCTGTTTGTGGAAGCGGACAAACCCTTCCTCAAGACTTACAAAATCGATTTCATCAACATGTCGCGCACGGTGACAAGCAAGATCTTTACGTCCAGCCAGATAGGCGGCGCCACCGGCAGCACCACAGGGTCGACAACCACCGGAGGAAACACTGCCTCGACTGCGGTCACGAGCGAAACCAAGAACAACCTGATGGACAGCCTGATTGAAAACGTCAGGGCGATCATCGTAGACGAGGATCGCATCAGATACACGGACAGGATCGAGCGCAGGAACGAAATGGCCGCTTCGGCTCAGGGAACCGGCGCAGCATCTGTGAATAGCGGCAATGCGCCCGGCTCCGGAGCCAATAACAACGCCAACAGCGAGAAGAATCCTTCAGGCAAAGCCAGCGGAGGCGCATCCGGCATCGGGAATGAAGAAATCGCGGGCAAGACATCGACTGTTCAGCAAACCGCGAAATATGAACCTGCCGTGAACATCAACGCCAACAAGGAAACCGGCGTTCTCATCGTGCGTGCCACGGCACGCCAGCACAAGAAGATCCAGGAGTTCATCGACAAGGTCATGACGACTGCGCGGCGCCAGGTGCTGATCGAAGCGACCATTGCCGAAGTCACACTGAACGACAACTACCAGCAGGGCATCAACTGGTCGGCTCTGGCGCAGGGCGCCAAGGGGTTCCAGTTGACCCAGGCGGGCACTTCTACGCTGCCCTCCAACAATACCGGCAGCATGTTCGTCCTCAAATACAACAACGCGACGAGCATGCTCGGAAACTTGAGTTCCAGCGTTTCCCTGCTTGACTCGTTCGGCGACGTGAAGGTGCTCTCCAGCCCCAAACTGAGCGTGATGAACAATCAGACCGCAACGCTGAAGGTCGTCGATAACAGGGTCTATTTCTCGATATTGGTCACGCCGGGCATATCTTCGGTGAGCGGCAACATACCGCCGACCTATACCACCACGCCCATTCCGGTGGCGGTTGGTTTCACCATGAACGTCACACCGGAAATCAACGATTCCGACTATGTGACCATCAATGTGCGCCCGACGATCACGCGCATCATCGATTATGTGAACGACCCCAACCCAAGCCTGGCTTATCCATGCGGTGCCGGCGTCACGAACTGTAACGTTCCGGCCATCTCGAACCAGGTTCCGGAGATCCGGACGAGGGAGATGGAATCAATCATTCGCGTGAGCAGCGGACAGATCGCCGTGTTGGGCGGTTTGATGCAGGATGAGATCAACAACCAGAGTGATGGAATCCCGTTGCTGGCCAATATTCCCGTTTTCGGCAACCTGTTCAAGAACCGCAACGACACCAAGACCAAGACCGAACTGGTCATTTTCCTGCGCCCGATCATCATCAAGGATGCCAGCATCAACGGCGATTACAGCGCGTACCGCGATAACCTGCCGGATGCGAATTTCCTCAAGCCAGAGGATGAAAAGGCCAAGCCATGAGCCTGTTACTCGATGCACTCAAAAAGTCCGGCGACAAAAAACAGGAAGGCACCGGGCTTTCCAATCTGACGCTTGAGGATATGCCGCCGTCGCGTACCGCCTCTGCATCAAATAATGCGTCAAGCAATACGTCGAGCCGTACAGCCGGAGAAGCCATGTTTGCCGCCAAGAAGAAAAAGACCTCGTCGGGAGGCTGGAAATTGGGGTTGGTTCCCACGACTTTGTTGATCGCGGTCGTGTTCGGCTCGGCGTACGGCTATTACGTCTGGCTGCAGATACAACCTCCCGCCCAGCCGCGTGTAGTGCAACGTACTGCGCCTCCCCCGGCTCCGTATGTCATCGCGCCGATAGCACCTGCCGCACCGGCATTGGTTCCGTTCATTCCGCCGCAGCCGCCACAGGAAAAAGTAGCGCCCGCGCAGCCAGTACAGCCGATGGTCACCGCGCGCAATGAAGACTTCGACGCACCGCGCAACAAACCGAAGGCCGCAAGGACTTACAGCACTCCCGCGCCGGGCGGCATCACTGTCCAGCGCAAGGTGGAAGCCGATACGGTCACACCGGCGTTGCTGGATGCCTACCAGGCCTATCAGCACGGCGATTACACCACGGCGACTCAAGGCTACCGCGAAGTCCTGGGCAAAGACCCGCACAATCGCGACGCCCTGCTCGGCCTGGCCGCGATCGCCCAGCAACGGGGTGAGGACGAAACTGCACAACGCTACTATCGCCAATTGCTGGTTCTTGACCCGCGAGACCCGATAGCCGAGGCGGCACTGACGAATTATTCGCCCGATGCGGGCAACACGGAAAGCCGCCTCAAGATGTTGCTGGCCGATCAGCCGCGTTCTGCCACGTTGCACTTTGCGCTGGCCAATTACTACGCCGGCATATCGAGCTGGGGCGACGCGCAACAGTATTATTTCAACGCGCACACGCTGGAGCCCGCCAATCCCCAGTTCACGTTCAACCTGGCGGTGAGCCTGGATCATCTCGGGCAGCGCAAGCTCGCTGCACAGTACTATCAACAGGCTTTGCAACTCGACACTTCGGGCAATTCCGGATTCGACCACGCGCAAGCACAAAACCGTCTGAATGAACTGACGTCCGCCAAATAGGGAAGATGATGGCTGCACCGCAACAACAGACCCAGCAGCCCATCGGGCACCTGCTGATAGCGAAGGGGGTGATCAGTGAAGACCAGCTTCGCATCGCCACCCAGGAGCAGAACAAGACCCCGCAGCCGCTAGGCCGCCTGCTGGTGCGTCTTGGCTTCTTGTCCGAAGCGACCATCCGTGACGTACTTTCGGAAAATCTCGGCCAGGAAAGTGTCGACCTTTCGAACGTGCTGGTCGACCCCGCCGCCATCGCACTGGTTCCCAAAGAGATCGCACGCCGCTACATCCTGCTGCCCCTGTCTGTCGACGCCGCCAACAATGTTCTGACCCTCGCGATCGCCGACCCCGACAACATCATCGCGCTCGACCAGGTGCGCGCCTTGTTGCGCGACGAATACCGCCTTGTCACCCAGCTCGCCAGCGAATCGGACATCCTGCGCGCCATCGACCAATACTACGGCTTCGAACTGTCCATCGACGGCATCCTGCACGAGATCGAACCTGGCGAGATGGATCATCAGAACCTCCAGCAGGGGGTGAACGAGTTCAGCCAGCCGGTGGTCCGCCTGATCGACGCGCTGCTCACGGAAGCCGTGCAACTGGGCGCCTCCGACATCCACTTCGAACCGGAGAGCAGCTTCCTGCGCATCCGCTATCGCGTGGACGGCGTGTTGCGCCAGGTGCGCAGCCTGCACAAGAGTTTCTGGCCCGCGATGGTGGTGCGGCTGAAGGTGATGAGCGGCATGAACATCGCCGAGACGCGCGCGCCGCAGGACGGCCGCATCTCGCTGCGGCTGTCCGGCCGTCCCATCGATTTCCGTGTCGCCTCGCACCCCACCTCGTACGGGGAAAACCTGGTTCTGCGTATCCTGGACCGTCAAAAAGGCATCGTGGCGATCAACCAGATCGGCCTCGACGAGGCTGCGCTGAACACGCTCAAAGCCATCATTGCCAAACCGGAGGGTATCGTTCTGGTGACCGGCCCCACCGGTAGCGGCAAGACGACCACGCTGTATTCGGTGCTGAATCATGTCAACACCGAGTCGGTGAACATCATGACTCTGGAAGATCCGGTGGAATACCCCATTCCGCTGATCCGCCAGAGCTCGGTGAACGAAGCGGCAAAACTGGACTTCGTCAGCGGTATCCGCTCCCTGATGCGGCAAGACCCGGACATCATCCTGGTCGGCGAGATCCGCGACCATCCGACCGCCGAAATGGCGTTCCGTGCCGCCATGACCGGCCACCAGGTGTATTCCACGCTGCACACCAATTCATCCATCGGCGCGATCCCGCGCCTGCTGGACATCGGCATCCTGCCGGACATCATGGCGGGGAACATCATCGGCATCATCGCGCAGCGCCTGGTGCGCGTGCTTTGCCGCCACTGCAAATACCCGTATCACCCGGACCATACCGAATGCAAGATGCTCGGCGTACGCCACGACGAGGGCATCACCATCTACCGCGCTGCCGGTTGCGATGTCTGCCACCACCAGGGTTATTCCGGCCGCCAGGCGATCATGGAGATACTCAGGCTGGACAGCGACATGGACGACCTGATCGCACGGCGCGCAAGCATCCGCGACTTGAAGAACCACGCGCTGGAAAAAGGCTTCCGCCCGCTGGCGCAGGACGGCATCCGGCGCATCCTGCAGGGCGTGACTTCCATCGCCGAGGTCTCGCGCGTGGTCGACCTGAGCGACCGGATGTAAAGATACATGGCGCTCTATTCTTACAAAGCGATAGACGAGAACGGCAAGTCGGTCAAGGGACTGCAGGATGCCGCCAACCTGATCGACCTGGAGCAGCGCCTGAAGCGCTCCGGAATCGACCTCATCAGCGGCAAGGAAGAAGAGAGCAAAGCGACTTTCGGCGGAGGCAGGATCAAGCGCCCCGACCTCATCACTTTCTTCTTCAACCTCGAACAACTCGTCCGTGCCGGCGTCCCCCTGCTGGAGTGCCTCGGCGATCTGCGCGACAGCATGGAAGAGGCTGCCTTCCGCGAGATCATCGCCAGCCTGATCGAGTCCATCGAGAGCGGCAAGAAGCTCTCGCAAGCGATGGCAGAGCATCCGAACGCGTTCGACAAGATCACCGTCAGCCTGACGAGCGCAGGCGAGGAAAGCGGACGTCTGGTCGATGTGTTCAAGCATCTCACGGAATCGCTCAAGTGGCAGGACGAAATGGCGTCGCAGACCAAAACGATGATGATCTACCCGGCCTTCGTCGGCACCATCGTACTGGCCATCACCTTTTTCCTGATGATCTATCTTGTGCCGCAGCTGGTCAGCTTCATCAAGGGCATGGGGCAAGAGATCCCGATCCAGACGCGCATGTTGCTGGCGACATCCTGGTTCTTCGTAAACTACTGGTACGCCATCCTGCTGACGCCACCAGCCTTGTTCGGTATCTATAAGGTCGCGCTCATCAGCAACCCCGGGCTGCAATACCATCTGGACAACTTCAAGCTGCACGTGTGGCCGACCGGCCCCATCCTGCGCAAGATTATTCTGGCGCGCTTCGCCAATACGTTCGCCATGATGTACAGTTCGGGCATCACCATCCTCGACTGCATCGCCAACTCGCGCGACCTGGTCAACAACCAGGTCATCGCGCAAAGCCTGCAGAACGTGATGCACGAGATCGAGGCCGGCAAGAACCTGACGCAAAGTTTCCAGCAGACCGGCATCTTCCCGCCGCTGGTGGTACGCATGCTGAAAGTGGGCGAGGCCACCGGCCAGCTCGACCAGGCGCTGCTCAATGTCAGTTACTTTTACGACCGGGATGTAAAGGATTCGATCAAGAAGGTGCAAGTGATGATCGAGCCGACCATGACCATCATCCTCGGCACATTGCTGGGCTGGGTGATGCTGTCGGTGCTCTCGCCCATCTACGACATCATCAGCAAGGTGAAAATGTAATGGCCCGTACCCTGCTTTTCCTCAGCGCAGACTACTTCCAGGCTTCCATCTGGCAAAGCGGCAGGCTGGGCGCAGCCCGATATTTCTCCAACGACGCCAACGGCCGCGAGAATTTTTCCGCCTTCCTGAAGATGCACCGCCACCCGGCCTACCTGCTGGTGGACGTCATCGAGGAGGACTTCCGCCTGGAGATCGTGCCGCACCTGTCCGGCTCGTCCCGTAAAGACCTGCTCGCGCGCAAATTCGAGCAGTTCTATCGCGGCACGTCGTTCCGCCAGGCGCTTCTCCTGCAACGCCAGGCGGAAGGCCGCCGCGACGACGAGATGCTTTTCTCGGCACTGACCAACCCGCAGCGCATCTCGCCATGGCTGGATACCCTGCTGTCGAACCACATTCCGCTGGCGGGGATCTACTCGCTCCCGAGCATCAGCTCGCCGCTGCTCAAGGCCGCCCCCTCCGATCATGTCCTGTTGCTGTCCTGGGAAAAGGATGCCGGACTGCGGCAAACCTATTTCAACAACAGGCGGCTGCATTTTTCGCGCCTGATACCGATCAACGAGAACAGCACGTTCAGTGACACCGTCGCTTCCGAAACGCCGCGCACCCAGCAATACCTGAAGAGCCTGAGCCTGCCGCCGCCGGGCGAAACGCTGGACGTGTACATCATCTGCGATGCCAATGACCGGGTCGCATTGCAGAGCCGCCTCGAAGGCGACAATGAACTGCATTACACCTTCCTGGACATTCAGGAACTGGGCAAGCGCTTCAAGGCGAAGAACGAATACACCACGTCGGATGCCACCCCGCTGCTGCTGCACCTGCTCGCCAGCAAAGCGCCGGGAAGCCACTACGCCAATTCCGAACACATGCATTTCCATTTGCTGTGGCAATTGAAGCGCATCCTGTTCGGCATCGCGGCCGTCACGACGCTCTTCAGCCTGCTCTTGAGCGGCACCGAGTTCTTTCAAGGGCGCGATTATGTATCGCAGACCGAGCCGTTCAACATACAGGCGGAGTTCATCAGACAACAGACCCAGCAAGTACAACGCGCATTTGCCAACACAACCGTTCCTGCCACCGATATGAAGACGGCCGTTTTGCTCACGCGCAAGCTGAATCAGTACACACCGCCGCCCGAACTCATCCTGAACGAACTGACGCTCGCGCTGGATCAATTCACCCAGATCGCGGTCAACAAGCTCGCCTGGGAAGCCAGCGCGGCGGATGCCGCCCCATCTGCTTACCCGGCCCATGTCATCACTCTGGATGGCAGCCTCAACGGCTTTGGCAGCGATTACCGCAAGGCCCTCGCCTACCTCGACCGCTTCCAGCAGGCGCTCACCCAGCGGGGTTATACTGTCTCCGTGGCAAAGCAGCCGCTGGATATCAGCCCCAAAGGCAGCATCAGCGGCGATTCCCGGAAAAATGACGGCAGCCCCGAGCAGTTCACGCTGAAGATCATCTGGAGACAGAAAGAATGAGATTCTCCAAGACCGACCTGCAAATACTCAAATGGAGCCTGGGAGCGCTGATCCTCAGCATCGCGCTCGCGGTGGGCCTCATTTCCCTGAGTGAGGATTACCTGGCGCAGTCGCTGAAAAACCGCGAGACCGCGCAGAAGCAGCTTACCGATGCGCGCGCCCAACTCCTGGCCGCGCAAAGCGACCAGGAAAACATGTCGGCCTATGCCCTGGAATACAACGCCCTGCTGGAACAAAAGGTCATCGGCTCCGAGCAGCGTCTGGACTGGATGGAAGGACTCGAGAAATTGCGCCAGCAAGGCAGGGTGCTCGACTTCAAGTACACCATTTCCCCGCAACAGGGCTACACGCCCAAACCGGCGCTCGACGCGGGCAATTTCCAGCTCAGCCGCAGCGGCATGAAACTCCAGTTCGACCTGTTGCATGAAGAGCAACTGCTGCACTTCTTCTCCAACCTCAACAACCAGATCAACGGCTGGTTCATGCTGGACGGTTGCTCCATTTCCCGGACCGGAGCGGCCAATGAACTCGCCCCGCTCAAGGCCGAATGTACGGGCGGATGGTTCACCATGAAGAACAAGAGCGCGCCATGAACAACTTTCGTCATTCCGGCCGGCCCTCTATCCAACTTTCCCCCAGAGGGGGAAAGAGCAATTGCCTCCTCTCCCTCCGGGAGAGGATTGAGGTGAGGGTGGGCCGGAATCCAGCAAATAAAAAAGTGCTTTTAGCTTTTATTCTCATGACGACTTCCGTATGGTATGAAAGTGTTAACGCGAACGAAATCGGACGCCTGTTCTACACCCCGCAGCAGCGCCAGCAACTGGATTCCGGCACGGCCATCAACAATAGCAGCCCGGAAGGCGAGCGCCGCGACTACATCATCGTCAACGGTGTCGTGCAAAAGCACGGCGGCAACCGCACCGTATGGATCAACGGCGCCGCCCAGGCCACCGAACCCGGCAACGACAGGAATCCCACCACGGCACCTGTCGCTGTGCCGGGAAAACCTCAGCCGGTGCAGCTCAAGGTCGGGCAAAAGCTGCTGCTTGAGCCGCCTGCACCGGAAGAAAATAAATAAGCAGGTAGCGCACCATGAATTCTTTGCGCACAACTCGTACGATCATACGGCGGCAACGCGGTGCAGCGATGATGATCATGCTGGTCATCATGATCATCGGCGTCATAACATTTCTGGTCGGGGCGCTCAGCAACTCTACACTGAAATCGGCGCGAGACCAGCAAGCTGCAGATGTACTGGTACAGGCCAGGGATGCCCTGATCGGTCGTGCCGTCTCCGACGCATCCCATCCCGGCAGCCTGCCTTGCCCGGACAATTCGGCTCCAGGCAGCCCGCTTTGGGGCACTGCACCGGGGCCCATCTATGGCGGAGGCCACTGCCCAAGCTATATCGGCCGATTGCCCTGGAAAACGTTGGGAATTCCCGAACTGCACGACGCCAATGGTGAAGATTTGTGGTACGCGCTTTCGCCCACTTTGCGGGACAACAATGCCGCGAAACCGATCAACAGCGATACGCCGGGCTGGCTCTCGCTAACCGGCACCATCACCCTCAACAACGTCGCGGCGGTGATCTTTGCTCCGGGTGCGGCAATCTGCGGACAGTCTCGCACTTCCACTGCGACGGCCAATCAATACCTAGAAACAGTCAGCACGATCTCGACCGCCGGGCCGACCCCAATCACCGTCAGGGCTGCCAGCAACGACTGCAGCAACTTGCCGTACAACGACAACCTGCTCGCGATTACGACCGACCAGCTATTCCAGCAGGTGGAAAAACGCATCGTGCGTGAAGTGAAGGCCTGCATGGACAATTACGCTGCCACCTCCGCCAGCAAATATCCGTGGCCTGCGTCTGTGGTTGATCTGACCTATACCAGCAAAAACACCACACCTGCCACACTGTTTGGCCGGGTACCGGTCAATCCGACAACCAGCACCTCAACTACCACATCTGCAACCAGCAGCAGCGATCCGAATGTCGTCACACTGATTAATACATTATCCAGCCTACAGACAGCCGTGAACAACTGCAAAAGCAACGACAGTTATCAATCTGCCTTGACCGGTGCAGGCAATGCACTACTGAGCGCGCTGGGCAACATCACCAATCCGCCATTCACCAGCACCTTCATTAACTATGCAAAATCTGCAGGCAACGCGGCCATCAATACCAACGCCTGCGATTACATTCAAAATAATCCGTCTAGCAATACAGTGCAGACAAACTTAACCTCAGCGAACTCGACATTGTCCAGCATCAATATCACCACCGTCACCCCTGACGACCCGTCAATGCAGCCATCATGGCCTGCGGGCTGTTTTGTTCCTGGCACCTATTGGGATGACTGGGAAAATCTGGTGTTCTACCAAGTTGCTTCGGGCTATCAACCAATGACACTCACGCCAACGTGCGGCACATCCTGTCTATCCATCATCGGCAGCGCGAACAATGCGGTCGGCTCCGGTAGTTACCGGGCAGTTGTAATCGTTGCCAGAAAATATATCAGCACAGACACCACCCCTCGCTCCTCCACTACCAATACGGCGGCCTATCTTGAGCCTGTCAATCTCGTTCCCCAAGGTAGTACCGCCAACGTCCCGCCGTATAACACCTTCCGCCCGACCGATCCCAACTTCCAGACGGTAAACGATCTGGCGCAGTGCCTGGATGGCTTTGTGAATTGCAAATGACAATATTAGCTAAAAATTTATCCAACCCACATTTTCAGGCAGGCTTTACGCTGGTTGAAATGGCAGTTGTTTTGCTCATTGCCACGATTTTGATGGCCGGATTGGTGCCAACCATCTCCAGTCAGATCGAGCAGAGACAAATGAACGATACGCGCAAGCAACTGAATGATATCCAGCAGGCCCTGATTGGATTTGCCATCATCAACGAGCGTTTACCGTGCCCAGCATCTCCCACTAGCAACGGTCAAGAGGACCCTGTAATTGTTACTGGCACCTGCACGCTCCCCAACGGGGGTTTTATTCCTGCTGCAACTCTAGGAATCGGACCTGTAAACAACCAAGGCCTTGTCGTTGACGCGTGGAACAATCCTATTCGTTATGCTGTAACCTCCTCGTATGCAAACGCATTCACCACGCAGAGCGGCATGAAAAACATCTGGTCGTCAGCGATCAGTCTGGATTTGCAGGTATGCAACACCTCCACCGGCATCAGCCAAACCAATTGCGCTCCCAACAGCACGCTCAGTTCCAATGGGGTGCCAATGGTGATTTTCTCCACAGGGAAAGATGGCCTTGGTGGCGTGGTTAACCCGGATGAGGCCGCAAATCTACATGGCCTCCCTTTCAAGACCTTCGTCAGCCACGACTTCACGCCGACCTACGACGATCTGGTCCTCTGGGTCTCGCCCAATACTCTCTTCAACCGCATGGTCGCAGCCGGAAAATTACCTTAAGCTCTCCGCCAAGTCGTACCTTGCGGCGTGTCTTCCAATACGATTCCCGCTTCCAGCAATTCCTTGCGAATGCGGTCAGCCTCGGCAAAGTTTTTGGCTTTCTTGGCGGCGATGCGAGCTTCGATCCCGGCATTGATCGCGGCGTCGTCCATCCCGCCCGCATTTGCTTCGCCCTGCAGAAACTCTTGCGAATCACGTTGTAGCAAACCAAGCACACCGGCAAGCACCTTGAGTTGACCAGCCGCCTGAGGCGACTGGCTACGGTTCACTTCGTTGGCGAGATCGAACAGCACGGCGACCGCTTCCGGCGTATTGAAATCGTCGTCCATGGCGGCTTTGAATCGAGCGGCGTGCGGTGTATTCCAATCCAAGACCTCCACTCCACTATAAATCTTCTCGACAACAGCAGGAGGCCCGTTCTTAAATGCAGTGTAGAGCCGCGTCAGCGCCCCCTTCGCATCATCCAGATGCTGGTCGGAATAATTCAGCGGACTGCGGTAGTGCGCGCGCAAAATGAAGAAGCGCACCACTTCGGCATCGTATTTCTTCAGCACTTCGCGGATGGTGAAGAAGTTGCCCAGGCTCTTGGACATCTTCTCGTTGTCCACGCGCACAAAGCCGTTGTGCATCCAGTAGTTCACGTATTGGCACTGGTGCGCGCCTTCGCTTTGCGCGATCTCGTTCTCGTGGTGGGGGAACTGCAGGTCCGCGCCACCGCCGTGGATGTCGAAATGGTTGCCGAGGATGTCCGAGGCCATGGCCGAACATTCGAGATGCCAGCCGGGGCGGCCCTTGCCCCACTTTGAATCCCATTTCACTTCGTCGGACTCGCTGTCCTTGGCGTGCTTCCACAGAACGAAATCGAGCGGATCGTTCTTGTTCTCGGCCACATCCACCCGTTCCCCGGCACGCAGATCTTCGAGCGATTTGCCGGACAGTTTGCCGTAGCCCTCGAATTTGCGCACCGCGTAGTTCACGTCGCCGTCCGCTGCCCGGTATGCCAGGCCGTTCTTTTCCAGTTGCGCGATCATTTCCAGCATCTGCGGAATATATTGCGTGGCGCGCGGCTCATGGTCGGGCCGCTGCACGCCGAGCGCGTCCGCATCCTCATGCATGGCGTCGATGAAACGCTGCGTCAGGGCGTGGATGGATTCCTTGTTCTCCGCCGCGCGCTTGATGATCTTGTCGTCGATGTCGGTGATGTTGCGCACGTAGATGACGTCGTAACCGGAAGCCTTGAGCCAGCGGTACACCATGTCGAATACCACCATCACCCGCGCATGGCCAAGATGGCAATAGTCGTAAACAGTCATGCCGCACACGTACATGCGCACGCTATTCGGTGTGATGGGCTTGAATTCCTGTTTGTCGCGAGCGAGGGTGTTGTAGATTTTCAGCATCTTCAGTTTCTTCCTGAGCCGTCATACCGGCGCATAACCAGCGACTTTGCTGGCGTATTTTGCCAGCTTAGTCGAATGGCTAGTAGTTCTATCAGGCCGGTATCCAGCGGTTTAATTCATCATGCCTTTGGTCTTGTTCGTGCTTCGCACGGATTATTTAACTATCTGGATTCCGGACTGCACCCGCAAGGGGTACGCCGTGGTTGTAAGGGGCCAAAGCCCCAACTACACACGCAGCGCCGGAATGACGGGCAATTTAAAATGTCATGGGTTTGTTGTCGTTCAGGTTGAGCCAGCCTTTGACGATCCGATAGATGATCCAGCAAAAGTTGGCGAACAAAATGGCGACGCCGATCGCGATAAAAACCGTTATTGCGCCGATGGCTGCCCACAGCAGGCCGAACCAGAAAGTGCGTATCTGCCAGCGAAAGTGGCTCTCCAGCCAGGTTCCGGCAGCGTCTTCCCGTTTCACGTAATTGATGATGATCCCGACGATGGCAGTGATGCCGGTGAAATAAGACAGCGCATACAGCACGTAAACGACCTGTACGAGGCTTTTCAGCGACCTGATCCGTTCCTCATCCGGCACGTTGAACTCTTCGCTCATGCCTGTTCTTTCGACCAGGAATCGCGCAGCGTCACGGTGCGATTGAACACCAGCTTGCCGCCGGGCTGATGGTCGCGGCGGTCGGTGCAAAAGTAGCCCAGGCGCTCGAACTGGTAGCGTGTTTCCGGCGCGGCATCACGCACGGCAGACTCGACCCAGCCTTGCACCACGGTGAGCGAGGCCGGGTTGAGATAGGTGCAGAAGTCGACTTCCTTATCCCCATCCGGCTCGGGCACCGTGAACAGGCGGTCGTACAAACGAATCTCGGCAGGAAGTGCGTGCCCGGCCGACAGGAAATGGATCACGCCTTTCACTTTGCGCCCTTCCGGGTTTTTGCCCAGCGTGTCGTGGTCGATGCTGCAACGCAGTTCGACGGCCTTGCCGGCCGCATCCTTCACGACCTCGTCGCAGCGCATCACATAACTGTGGCGCAGGCGCACTTCGCCGCCCAGGGTGAGGCGCTTCCAGCCCGATGGGGGCACTTCGGCAAAGTCATCGGCCTCGATGAACAATTCCTTGCCGAACGGCACGACGCGTTTGCCGAGTTCAGGCAGGTTCGGATGAAAGTCAGCCTCGCGCGCCTGTGCGCCTTCGGCATTGGTGATGGTCACTTTGAGCGGATTGATGATGGCCATCACGCGCGACGCACGCAACTCAAGGTCTTCGCGGATCGCGCCCTCCATGATGGCCATATCCACGGTGTTCTCGCTCTTGGAAACGCCGATGCGTCTGGCGAATTCGCGTATGCCCTCCGGCGTATAGCCCCTGCGGCGCATGCCGCTGATGGTGGGCATGCGGGGATCGTCCCAGCCCTTCACGTGCTTTTCGGTGACGAGTTGAAGCAGCTTGCGCTTGCTGGTGATGGTGTAGTGCAGCTCGAGCCGCGAAAATTCGTACTGGCGCGGGTGGCAGGGGATGGTGACGTTGTCCAGCACCCAGTCGTACAGCGGGCGATGGTCTTCGAACTCGAGCGTGCAGATGGAATGCGTGATGCCTTCCAGCGCGTCGGAGATGCAATGCGTGTAGTCGTACATCGGGTAGATGCACCATTTGTCGCCGGTGCGGATGTGGTGGGCGCGCTTGATGCGGTAGATGACCGGGTCGCGCATGTTGATGTTGGGCGAGCTCATGTCGATTTTCGCGCGCAACACCATCGCACCGTCGGCGAATTCGCCGTTCTTCATGCGCGTGAACAGATCGAAGTTCTCTTTGGCCGGGCGGTCGCGGTTCGGGCTGTTCTTGCCGGGCTGGGTCAACGTGCCTCGGTATTCCCGCATCTGCTCCGGCGTCAGGTCGTCCACATACGCCAAACCTTTGTTGATGAGTTCGACCGCAAAGTCGTACAGCGCATCGAAATAATCCGACGCCCAGCGCACTTCGCCGTTCCACTGGAAGCCAAGCCAGCGCACGTCATCCTGGATGGATTGTGCGTACTCTTCGCTCTCCTTCTCCGGATTGGTGTCATCGAAGCGCAGGTTGCACAGGCCGTGGTAATCCTGCGCCAGGCCGAAGTTGAGGCAGATGGACTTGGCGTGGCCGACGTGCAGGTAGCCGTTCGGTTCGGGCGGAAAACGGGTGACGATGCTCTTGTGCTTCCCGCTGGCAAGGTCGCCGTCGATGATCGTGCGGATAAAATTGGAGACGGGCGGGGGCGAAACAGGGGCGTTGCTGCTCATTTTTGTTCCAGATGTATGGCAATGAAGGTGCGGAATTCTACCCGAAAACAGGCCCCGCCATGACTTAGCGCAAACCGTGTAAGGACGCCACTTATTTGGTAGAATCGCGCACTCTTTGAGTCGGCCATGCCGTTGCAACTTTTCCGGAATAAACCATACGATGATTATGCTTAAACTGTTTAGCCGCGCCGCCGCATTGGGCATGCTGCTTGCGATCACCATTCCCGCCCAGGCAGATGACATCCAGGACGCCAACAAACTGTTCAAGCAAGGCCTTAACACGCAGGCAATGGACAAGGTCAACGCCTTCCTCGCCACCAAGCCGAAAGACGCTCAAGCGCGCTTCCTCAAAGGCCTGATCCTTGCGGACCAGGGCAACACGGCGGAAGCGATCACGGTCTTCAGCAGCCTCACGCAGGACTACCCGGAACTGCCCGAACCGTACAACAATCTCGCGGTGCTTTACGCCGGCCAAGGCCAGTACGAAAAAGCCAAGGAACAACTGGAAATGGCGATCCGCACCAACCCCACCTACGCCACCGCGCATGAGAACCTGGGCGACATCTACGCCAAGATGGCGAGCCAGGCCTACGACCGCGCCCTGCAGCTTGAGAAGAGCGGCCCCAACAGCAGCGCCAATGCCAACACCAAGACCAAGCTGGCGCTGATCCGGGAATTGTTCAGCAAGAATCCGCGCACCGGCGCCAAGCCCGCGGCTGCCGTAGTGGCGGAAGCGGCGCCCGCTTCCGCCCCGGTTGCCGTTTCTTCAGTTGCGGTCACCACCCCGGTCTCCGCGCCTGTCTCGGCGCCAGCCGCCGCAGCGCCGGTCATGACACCTGTGCAAGCCAAACCCACCGTTACTGTCGCCGCCGTCAATGCCGATCCCAGCGCGGAACTGCTGAGCAGCACGAAAGAGTGGGCCGCGGCCTGGTCAGCCAAGAACAGCAAGAAATACCTCACCTTCTATGCGAAGGATTTCAAGACGCCGGACGGAATCAGCCGCAGCGCATGGGAAGCCCAGCGCAAGCAACGCATCGCGGTCCCCAAATCCATCCATGTCGAAGTGCGCGATGCCAAGGTCAAAGTGGTTGACGACAAGCATGCCAGCGTCAGCTTCAAGCAGACCTACCGCGCCAGCCACCTGAATGTAATCTCCAACAAGACGCTGGACTGGGTGAAAGCCGATGGGCAATGGCTGATCGCGGAAGAGCGTTCGGGCAAGTGACCATGCCTAGCCGTCTGCTCGCACTGATGCTGATTTCTTTTGCCGTACCCGCCATGGCGGGAGAGTCGGTATCGCGCGAAATGGAGATCGGGATGGCCAGGAGCTTGCGAGCGGTTGGCGAGAATCGCCTGGACGTCGCGCTGAATGAAGTCGATTCGCTGCTCAGGATCAACCCCAATTTCAAGCTGGCGCAATTGGTCAGGGGCGATCTGCTGTTGGCGCGCTCAAGACCCATCAGCAATTTTGGCGATGCCCCCAATGCGCCGCGGGACCGGATACAGGACCTGCGGGAGGAAGCGGAGGCACGGCTGCAACGCGTAGAGCAGCAGCAACCCGTCGCCGTGCCGAAATACCTGTGGCAACTTTCGCCGGCGCAGCGTTATGCCGTGGTGGTGGATACCGGGAAATCAACGCTGTACCTCTATGAAAACGTGAATGGCGAGCCGCGCTACGTTTCCGACTTCTATATCAGCGTCGGCAAGAAAGGCGCGGACAAGGTCTCCGAAGGCGACCAGAAAACGCCGGTTGGCGTGTATTTCGTCAACGGACACCTGACCCGCGATAAACTCACCGACTTCTACGGCCCCGGCGCCTACCCACTGAGCTACCCCAATGAATGGGACAAGCGCGAAGGACGCGACGGGCACGGCATCTGGCTGCACGGCACGCCCAGCGACACCTACAGCCGGCCGCCGCGCGCCAGCAACGGCTGCGTGGTGCTGGCCAACAACGACCTCAACGAGATCGGCAGCCATCTGCAGATCGGCATCACGCCCGTCATCATCGCCAGCAAGAGCGACTGGAGCAACGAGGCGGATCGCGCGGACCGCGCTTCCCTGCTGAAAGAGATCGAACAATGGCGCAGCGACTGGGCCAGCCTGAACACCGATGCCTACCTCTCGCATTACGCGCGCGACTTTTCCACCGGCAGCGTTGCCCTGCCCGCTTTCGCGCAACAGAAGCGGCTGGTCAATTCCGGCAAAACCTGGATCAAGGTCAGGTTGTCCAACGTCAGCATCTTCCCCTACCCCAGCCAGCCGGATCTGGTGGTGGTCAACTTCGAGCAGGATTACGACAGCAACAACCTTTCCAACCGCATGAACAAACGCCAGTACTGGATGAAGCGCGACGGACACTGGCAAATCGTCTATGAAGGAGCAGCCTGACATGAAACTGATACATATCGTTCTCGCATTCTTGCTGGCCGGACTCTGCGTCCTGCCCGCCCAAGCCGAATCCACACCCGCAACCAAAGGAAAAATGAAAATGGTAAAAC
>DAIDAJ010000013.1 GCA_027310665.1 Sideroxydans sp.
ACGCGAAGCGATCAAATATCTGGATGGCCCCCTCCTGGTTCTGGCCGGGGCCGGTAGCGGCAAGACACGTGTCATCACGCACAAGCTTGCCTACCTCATCGAGGATTGCGGCTATTCGCCGCGCAACGTGGCAGCCATCACGTTCACCAACAAAGCCGCAAACGAAATGCGCGAGCGCGTCGGAAAGCTGCTGAACGGTCGCGATGCCAAGGGCATGACCATCAGTACTTTCCATGCGCTGGGCATGCAGATCCTGCGCGAGGACGGGCCGCTGCTCGGCTACAAGAAACAGTTCTCCATCTTCGATAGCACCGATACGGGAAAGATCATCGGCGAACTGCTGGGCAGCCCGGACAAGCAGGAGATCCGCACTGCGCAAAGCGTGATGTCGAACTGGAAGGCTGCCTTCCTCACGCCGCAGCAAGCGGAAAGCCTAGCCGAGAACGAAGAGCAACAGCGCATCGCCCTGCTCTACGCGCGCTACCAGGAAACGCTGCGCGCTTATCAGTCGGTGGACTTCGACGATCTCATCCGTTTGCCGGTGGAGTTGTTCAAAGCAAATGCAGAAGCGCACCATCGCTGGCAGCAGCGCTTCCGCTACCTGCTCGTCGACGAATACCAGGACACCAACGATTGCCAGTACCAGATGATGAAGCTGCTGGCTGGCGACCGCGCCGCCATCACCGCCGTGGGCGACGACGACCAGGCCATCTATGCCTGGCGCGGCGCCAGTACCGCCAATCTGAGCAACCTGCAGAAAGACTATCCCACCCTGCGCGTCATCAAGCTGGAGCAGAACTACCGTTCTTCGCAGCGCATCCTGCAGAGTGCGAACCACCTCATCAAGAACAACACCAAATTGTTCGAGAAAAATCTGTGGAGCGAACACGGTCCCGGCGACCCGGTACGCGTGTTTGCGGCGAAAGATGAAGAGAACGAAGCTGAATCCGTCGTGCTGCGTCTGTTGGCGCACAAATTCGAGAACCGCACCCGTTTCGCCGATTACGCCATCCTCTACCGCAGCAACCATCTGTCGCGCATATTCGAGGAGCAATTGCGTACGCACAAGGTGCCCTATACCGTCAGCGGCGGCACTTCATTCTTCGACCACGCCGAGATCAAGGACCTTACCGCCTACCTGCGCCTGATCGCGAATCCGGACGATGATCCTGCCTTCATCCGCGCGATCACGACGCCCAAGCGCGGCATCGGCAACAGCACGCTGGAAAAATTGGCGACACTTGCAGGCGCGCGCAACGTCAGCCTGTTCGAGGCAGCGTTTGACGGCGAAATGGCGCATCATCTCCAGCCGCGCCAGCATGAAGACCTGCTCACCTTCTGCAACTTCATCAACCGCATGCAGGCGCGGGCCGAAAAAGAACCATGCAGTGAAGTGTTGAATGACCTGCTCTCCGCCATCGACTACGAGGCCTGGTTATTCGACAACCACGAACCGCGTCAGGCGGAAAACAAATGGAAGAATGTGCAGGATTTCACCGGCTGGATGAATCGCAAATCCGAAACAGACGAGAAGACCATGATTGCGATGACGCAATTGATTGCGCTGCTCAACTTGCTCGAATCTCGCGACCAGGAGACCGATGCTGTATCGCTTTCCACGCTGCATGCTGCCAAGGGGCTGGAGTTCGGTCACGTATTCCTGGTCGGCGTGGAAGAGAACATCCTGCCGCATGAGCGCAGCGAATCGCCGGAGCAGATCGAGGAAGAACGCCGGCTGATGTACGTCGGTATCACCCGCGCCCAGCGATCGCTGCAGATCAGCTACTGTACCCGGCGCAAGCGCGGCAAGGAATTCTCCGGCTGCGATCCCAGCCGCTTCATCGCGGAACTGCCGCAGGCGGACATCGTTTATTCCGGTGTGGTGACAGTGGGCAACGCGCCTGCGGTCAGCAAGGATGAAGGAATGGACAAGCTGGCACGGCTGAAGGCGATGTTGAAATGAACCGTCAAATGTCCTGAACCGCAGCCCGTGGCCGCACGTCGTTCATTGAACCTAGTGCAAATGATGCAGATCCAGTTTGCGCAGTCTGGGGGCCAGAAAAGCGGTAGCAGAAACTACAACCAGCGTCATGCTTCCGCCAAAGATGACCGATGGAACCAGGCCCATCAGCCGTGCAGCCAGGCCCGACTCGAACGCACCCAGTTCGTTGGACGAGCCGATGAATATCCCGTTGATCGAAGCGACACGGCCGCGCATCGTATCCGGCGTTGCCAGCTGCATGATGGTGGTGCGCATGACCACCGACACGCCATCGCAAATACCGGACAGCATCAGCAACAGCGCCGCAAGCCAGAAGTAGTTGCTCATGGCGAATGCAATGATGCAGACTCCAAACCCTGCCACAGCCGCGAGCAGCCAGCGCCCGGCATGTTTATTGATAGGATGCCTTGCGAGGAAGATGCCTATCATGATGGCTCCGACGGCAGGTGCGGCACGCAGGATGCCCAGCCCTTCCGGACCGTAATGGAAAATCTCCTGCACGAAAGCCGGCAACATGGCAACTGCGCCGCCGAACAGCACGGCGAACATGTCCAGCGCCTGGGCTCCCAGGATGATCTGGTTGCCGAACACAAAGCGCAATCCTTCTCCTATGCTGGAAAATATGGGGGACGCTTCTGCGGGAGGCGGCTCCTTGATGCGCAAAGACAGCAACGTCAGAGCTGCGCTCATAGCCAGGACCGCGGACACCGCATACGCACTCGTGAGGCTGGCCCAGGCCACCAACGCGCCGCCGAGCGCCGGCCCCACCACCAACCCAAGCTGAAAGATCGAGCTGCCGACCCCGGCAGCGCGTGCATATTGATCGCGCGGCAATGCCAGCGCGAACAGCGAATTGTAGGAAGGGCTGATGAACGCTCGCGCCACTCCGCCGCAGGCGATTGAACCGTATATCCACAGCACGGGGTCCTTCAGCGTCATGAAGGTAGTGCCTACCAGCACCAATGCGTTCAGGCTCGTCAGCACGCCGGCCAACACGCCGAACTTGCGACGTGAATGATGATCGATCGCATAACCGGCGAACAGCGCGCAGCTGAAATACGGGATCACCTCTGCCAGGCCGATAAGCCCGAGCGCCAGTGCGTCGTGTGTCAGTTCATAGATATGCCAGCCGACCACGACCGCAATGATCTGGTAGGCAAGGACGATCTGGATCCGGAAAGCCAGGAGCTTGAGAAAAGCGGGATTGCGCAAAGGGTGCATCGGGGAAGAGGAAAAGGATTGCGGCATATATCAGTGCCAGGAGATGGTCACGTCTTCCCGAAGAAATTCGAACACCGGCCGGCCCCGGACGGTTTGATGACGTTCATTCGTGCTGGATATGGCCGGGTTGAATCTATTTCCCGCGCTTCATATGTTTGTATATCGCTTCCGCGGTCTGCTCCAGAAGCGCGACATCCAGCACGCCGATGCATTGTTCCGCAACCTCAATGCCGTCCAGCACACTGGGGCGTTCGGCTTCGGTTATCTCCCATATGTCGCTCGAATCGCCCCGTCTGCGCACCTCGATCAATGTCAGGATGGCGGCGTCCAGGACCTCGATCGCGTTGACGATCTGGGTATTCTTGTTCTCGAGAGCGGTGCGGACCACCGAGAGGGCGGTCGCCAGGCGCGAGAATGCAATGACGGTGAAGCGTCCTTCACATGCAGCTTCGTAGGGCAGGTGCATGTCCATCGCGTAAATGTCTTTCAGTCCTTGCGTGACAGGAACCCGCAAAGGCGGACGTTTCTTGCTCATTCTGTACAAACCTTCCAGATAGTTTTTTGCTTTACGGACTTTCCTGTCTTGCTGCAGGAAAATATCAGACAAGTAGGCGTTCAATTCAGTGCCAGAATTCCTTTAGTGCCGCGTATCGATCCCAGGCTTTGCGGAACTCTGCAATGCGTTCGGCGTAGTCGTGCTCCATCCAGCCGCGTACAAGCGCGAGTGTATCGTGCCGTGCGGCATTATCCAACTCTGCCAGCAGGCGGTGTGCCACGGCAATGTCATTCAGCACACCCAGGATATCCTGCAATTCGGTCAATACCGTCAAGTAGTTGCCTGACTTGGGGCCGGGAAACAAGGCACCGAACATATCGATGCTGTACCGGAGCTTTTTGCATGAAATGCGCAAAGCATGAAGTTGTGCGGGGTCTTCGCCGAGCAATCCCGTGCCGTGCACGAGGACTTGTTTGCTGCGCTTATCCAGGATATGTGTGGCGAATTTTTCCAGCGTCGCTTCGGGCCCGGCGGATTGCAGACCGTGCATCCACGCGCCAAAGCGCAGCAACAAGCGCTGGAAATCTTGTGAGGCGAGGCTAGCTTCCATTCCGGCATGCCGGTGTTTCCGCACCCGTTCAGCCGCACTGAGCACTTCCCTCAGCCCGCCGTGATCTGGCAATCGGGCAAGGATCGGCGCCAGCGTTTGCGTGACAAACACATCCCATTCGCGCGAACGCCCCAACTCCACGCACAGTCTGGTCACCTGCTCACGCAGAGCCGTCAATTCGGCATCACCGGTCCGATGCTGCTGGGTGATGGCGAGCGCCACGCGCAGACGGCGCAGCCCGACGCGCACCTGATGCAGATATTCCTCCTCCAGTTTCAGCAATGCGCCCGGCACGTTGGACTGTATGTGGGAAAGACAGGCGCTTATCAGGCTTTGAAGCGCACTCGCGACGGATTGGGATTTTTTCAGGATCGGGAACCTGGCCTTGCTTACCGACGGTTTTGCCCCGGAAAACAGCAAATATCCGTATTCCGCCTTGCTGGTGTGCTCGACATCCAGCGGCACGACATCGAACAGGGCCAGCGCAAGTTTGAACAGTTGCTGCGGAGCGCCGGATTTCAGTTCGAGTTCCAATTCCGAGATCGGGCAGATTGACTGCCCCGCACGTATCTCTCCGCTGTCCATGCACAGCTCGATCTCTGCGCCTTCGAACTCCAGCACGCGCACGTTGCGAGCGAATTCGGTCACAAATATTGGCTGCAGCCGGTTGCGCACGCCGTGCGGCAGTTCACCACCGCCGGCTTTGAGCAAGGCAAAATCCAGTTGTTCGGACGGGACCGGCGTCTCCCACTCGTTCCGCTGATGCAGGCCCGCGCTGACCTCCCCGCCTCCCTTCAGCGTTTGCACGAATTGCGTACCCGCCCGTCGTAGCCGCAATGCCATCGCCTGGCGGCGCAGTTCGAGATCCGCGGTGTCGTAGTAGATGCTGTAGAGCTTGAGTGTGCGGGCACGGCTGGCGGATAGAGAGCGAAGGAACGGATGCCGCTTGAGCCTGACCAGGTTTTCAGGCGCGATGTGCAGCTTGAGTTCCGTCTCGATCGCCACAACAGTCTCAGATCAGGACTGGGCTGTCCGGCAGTTCATTGATCTTGCCGGCACCGATCTGCGGGTAATGCTCCGCAAGATGTCCGCCCACACTGCGAATCCCGGCAATGACGCCCTGTTCGAACCGGCCCTGGCGGAATGCGCTCT
>DAIDAJ010000038.1 GCA_027310665.1 Sideroxydans sp.
GCAACGGACAGGGCGGTCACGGTCATCCGGTTCTGGGTCAGGGTCCCGGTCTTGTCCACGCACAACACCGTCGTTTCACCCAGCGTTTCGATGGCGTTCAGGCGCCGCGTCAGCACGCGCTGGCCGGCGATGCGGCGCGCGCCCAGGGCAAGAAAGACGATCATGATGACCGGGAACTCCTGCGGCAGAATGCCCATCGCCAGCGTGATGCCCGCAAGCAGGGCGTCCAGCCAGCCGCCGCGCAGCATCCAGTACAGCAGTGCCAGCGTGAGGCACAGGCCGATGCCGATCAACGCGAGGCGTTTGGTCAGCAGGCCGATCTCGTCACGTAACGGGGACGATTCGATGGCGATGCTTTGCAGGGATTTACCGATACGTCCCAGTTCGGTCTGGCCGCCCACCGCAGTGATACGTACCAGGCCCTGCCCGCGCACGATCAGGGTTCCGGCATAAGTCTGGTTGCTGTCGGCGAACTTGCTCACCGCTTCGGATTCACCCGTCAGCAAGGATTCGTCAGCCGCCAGTTCGTGTGCCTGCAGCACGATGCCGTCCGCGGGAACGCGATCGCCCTCGACCAGGATGACGATGTCGTCACGCACCACTTCGCGCCCGGCGATGCGCGTCGGCACGCCATCACGGATCACCAAGGCACGCGGGCTGGAGAGATCGCGCAACGCTTCGAGAGCGCTCTCGGTGCGCCGTTCCTGAAGGATGGTGACGACCATGATGATGACGACGAAACCAAGCAGTATCAAGGCTTCATTCGCATTTCCGAGAGCAAGGTAGATGGCTCCGGCACCCAGCAGCAGCAGGAACATCGGTTCGCGCGCCACTTCGCCGGCAATGGCGAACAAGGTGCGCCGCTGGTCTGCGCCAAGCTCGTTCGGCCCTTCTGCCGCAAGGCGGGCCGATGCAACTTCGTGACTGAGGCCTGGCGGAAACGCAGTGGTCATGTCAGTTCAAAAGGGTCGATTGTTTGCCGGGTAAGCTGGGGCAACTATAGCAAACTCGTACCCATACCGTTCATGTGCAGCCGGTAGGCCGGGTAGTTCTGCAGTTCGACGAAGCGTATACTGGATCGTATGGCAATCTCTGGGGGAAGAAAATGCTCCGCAAATCGATACCTGTCATCTTGTTCGTTCTGTCTGGAGGCGTTGCCGCGACAGAGGCCCGGGCTGTGCCCGATCCGCAACGCGGCGAATTGCTGTATTCGACCCATTGCATCGCCTGTCACAGCACCCAGATTCATTGGCGCGACAAAAAACTGGCCAGGGACTACCAAAGCCTCCTCGCCGAGGTTGGCCGCTGGCAGAAGTTGGGCGGACTGGGATGGAACGATGAAGATATATCGGCGGTTGCGCGATACCTGAATACGCTTCACTACCACTACCCGGCACCGTAAACACTTCATCACCATTCAGGAACATCACGATGAGAATACTTCACACGATGATCAGGACCGGAGACCTCGATCGCTCCATCGATTTCTATACCAAAGTGCTGGGCATGAGACTGCTGCGGCGGCATGAGTATCCCGATGGGAAGTTTACCTTGGCTTTCCTCGGCTACGGCGACGAGAGTGAACATGCCGTGATCGAGCTGACTTACAACTGGGATGTCGATCACTACGACCTGGGCACAGGCTATGGTCATATCGCCCTCGAGGTCGATGATGTCTATACCGCCTGTGACGAGATCAAGCGGCTGGGCGGGAAGATGGTGCGCGAAGCGGGGCCGATGAATGGCGGGACGAGGATCATTGCGTTCGTGAAGGATCCCGACGGCTACATGATCGAACTCATCGGCAAGAAAACCTGAGCTGCCAGCTCAGGGCAGCGTGGCGACGAAGTCCCCTTCAAATTCACCGACCTTCTGACCATTGCATTTCAAGACCGACGGGATGTTGATGCGGGCACGCTTGTATCTCAACAGCATCGCAACAAAGCGTTGCCATTTTTCCGGCGCGGGTGCGGCGGCTTCGGCAGTGAACTCCCCCGTGATGGGCTGTTCGTAACTCATGCTGCTCTTCTGGACCACGAGGTCTGCATGGATATCGGCGTCAGCCAGGGAGACATGAAGCAAACCCCAGGCCGAGAGAACCGCGACGGCAGAGGCGCTGCCGCCGAAAACGGTGCCATGATGGTTGGTGTTGGGTGCCAGCGGCGCAGCCAGGCGCACGACTTGAGGTGTGGCTGTTTCAACTGCCACAGCCATCGCCCTGGAAAGCGGTATATGGTCGTGGAAATAATCCTGCAACGCTTGCGGCGTCATCGCGGGAGGCTATAAACCCGCCGCGCGCTCGGCCGCCTGCACGGTGTTGGCTATCAGCATGGTAATGGTCATGGGGCCAACGCCGCCGGGAACCGGGGTGATCCATCCGGCCACTTCCTTCGCAGATTCAAAATCCACGTCGCCGCACAGCTTGCCGTCTGCCATGCGATTGATACCGACATCGATGACGGCTGCGCCGGGTTTGATCATGTCACCGGTGATCATCTTGGGCTTGCCGGTGGCGACGACCAGGATGTCCGCATCGCGCGTGAACTTGGCGAGGTCGACGGTTTTGGAGGTGCAGATGGTGACCGTGGCGTTGGCCTGCAGCAACAGCATGGCCATTGGTTTGCCGACGATGTTGCTGCGGCCGATCACGACCGCATGTTTTCCCTCGATGGGGACGCCCGCTTTTTCCAGCAATGTCATTGCGCCAAAAGGAGTGCAGGGGGCGAAGCGCATGTTGCCAGTGGATAGCGCGCCGACATTGATCGGGTTGAAGCCGTCGACATCCTTTTCCGGACTGATGGCTTCGATCACCTTGCTGCTGTCGATATGCCTGGGTACGGGCAGTTGCACCAGCAGGCCGTGTATCTTCGGGTCGGCATTCAACTCGGCGATCTTTGCCAGCAATGCGGCTTCACTGGTGTCGGCGGGCAGGGCGATATGTTCCGAGTACAGGCCGAGTTCGGCACAGGCTTTCACCTTGTTGCCGACATAGACCCTGGAGGCCGGGTCTTCGCCGACGATGATGACCGCCAGCCCGGGCGAAATCCCGCGTTCTTTCAAGGCATCTGCGCGAACTTTCCATTCGGCGCGCACTTCCTGTGCGATGGCTTTGCCGTCAATAATGCGTGCGGTCATCGTGGTCTCCCGGTGAATCAGAACTGCGGCTTGTCGGCGGATTTTTCGTAGTTGGCAACGCCAGCCATGATTTCCTTGCGTGCTTCCTCCACATCTCCCCAGCCTCCGATCTTGACCCATTTGTTGGGTTCGAGGTCCTTGTAGTGGGCGAAGAAATGCTCGATCTGCTTCAGCACGATCTCGGGTAGCTCGGTATAGTTTTTCAAACCGCGATACAGGGTGGAGAGTTTGTCCACCGGCACCGCCAGCACTTTGGCGTCGAAACCGGATTCGTCTTCCATCTTCAGCACGCACAACGGGCGGCAGCGTACCACGACGCCGCTGTTCAGCGGGACGGGGGTGATGACCAGCACATCGACCGGATCGCCGTCGTCGGACAGTGTGTGCGGGATGTAGCCGTAGTTGCAGGGGTCGTGCATCGCGGTATTCATGAAGCGATCCACGAAGATCGCGCCGGATTCCTTGTCCACTTCGTACTTCACAGGCTCGCCATGCATCGGGATCTCGATGATGACGTTGAAATCGTTGGGAAGGTCTTTGCCGGAGGGGACTCTGTTCAAACTCATGGTGCGACGCCTTTAGGTGGAAATTGAA